>NZ_SDIG01000059.1:0-33405 GCF_004122755.1 Streptomyces sp. TM32 | reverse complement strand
CGCACGGACGGCCTGGTTGATGGCCTCCAGGGCCGCCGCGGCGGCCCTGGAGGCCATCAACCAGGCCGTCCGTGCGGCACAGAGGGCTGACGCCGAGGAGCCGCCGGCCTCCGACGAGGGGCCCGGAAAGGCGCTGGCCTCCCTCCTGCTGCTGCGCGAGGTCCGTGAACAGCTCGACGGCTGGGAGACCGGTCTGATCGAAACGGCCCGGCGGGCGGGCGCCAGCTGGGCGGATCTCGCCCAGCCGCTCGGCGTCGCAAGCCGCCAGGCCGCCGAACGCCGCTACCTACGACAGCGCCCCGGCCCCGCCGGAAGCACCGGTGAGCAGCGCGTCCAGGCCACCCGGGACCGCCGCGCCGCCGAGCGCACGGTCATCGCCTGGGCCCGGGACAACGCGGCCGAACTCCGCCGCCTCGCCGGCCAGATCACCGCTCTCACCGATCTCCCCGCCGCTTCCCGCGCCCCGGTGGACCTTCTCGACGAGGCGCTCGGCAAGGACGACCCGGTCGGCCTCATCGCCCCCCTGACAGCCACCCGCCCCCATCTGCAACCGGGCCACCCCGATCTCGCCGCCCGTATCGACGCCTTCACCGGCCACACCGCCCGGCTTCGCGGCCACGGCAACGACCGGCGCCACCGCACCTGAAACGCGGGACCTCCGGCGCCGCCGCGCGGTCCGCGGGCGGGCGGCGCCCAGGAGCGGTGCGCCGCCGGGCGACGCGGCCGGTCAGTCCTTTGCCGCCCCCTGCGCGATGGCCGCCGCGACCTCCGCCGTACGGGCCTCCTCCTCGGCCGCGAAGCGCTCCGCGTCCAGCTTCTCGGCGAGTTCCTCGTCCTCGGCCATCAGCAGATCGAGGTTGGAGTCGCCCATCTCGAAGACGCCCATGTCCACATAGGCGCGCTGCAGGCGTTCGCCCCACAGTCCGATGTCCTTGACGCAGGGCACGATCCGGCTGAACAGCAGCTTCCGGAAGAGGTGCAGGAATTCGGAGTTCTCGGTGAATTCGGCGGCCTCCTTGGGCGGAATGCCGAAGTTCTCCAGGACTTCCAGGCCGCGCAGCCGGTCGCGCATCAAGTAACAGCCCTCGATGACGAATTCCTCGCGTTCCCGCAGTTCGGCGTCGGTCAGCTGCTTGTAGTAATCGCGCAGCGCCATCCGCCCGAAGGCGACGTGCCGCGCCTCGTCCTGCATGACATAGGCGAGTATCTGCTTGGGAAGCGGCTTGGTGGTGGTATCCCGGATCATGCCGAAGGCGGCCAGCGCGAGGCCCTCGATCAGTACCTGCATACCGAGGTACGGCATGTCCCAGCGGGAATCCTTGAGGGTGTCGGAAAGCAGCGACTGAAGATTGTCGTTGATCGGGTAGAGCATCCCGATCTTTTCCTGGAGAAAGCGGCCGTAGATCTCGGCGTGCCGTGCCTCGTCCATGGTCTGGGTGGCGGAGTAGAACTTCGCGTCGAGATCCGGGACGGATTCGACGATCCGGGCCGCGCACACCATCGCACCCTGCTCACCGTGCAGAAACTGGCTGAACTGCCAGGAGGTGTAGTGCCGGCGCAGATCGCCCCGGTCCTTCTCCGTCATCTTGTCCCAGTACCTGGTGCCGTACAGGGACATCGACTCGTCCGGGGTGCCGAGCGGGTCCTGGGGGTCCACCTCCAGGTCCCAGTCGATCCGCAGCGTGGCGTCCCACTGCTTGTCCTTGCCCTTCTGGTAGAGCGCGAGGAGCCGGTCCCGTCCGTCGTCGTAGTCCCAGCTGAAGCGGGCCGCACCGGAGGCGGGCACCTTCCACACGGAGTCGCCAGGGTCGTGCACATAGAGGTCTCGGGTCGACACGGATGCCTCCTCGGCTCGCCAAACGCCTTGTCACGGGCGGTCGTTGGCAGGCTCACACGTTTCTTACCGGCGGGTCAATAAGTCGTGCACAGGGGATTGACGAGCTTGCTGACAAGCAGTCTCATAAGAGAGGAACGCGGGTAACCCACGAGCGAGGTAGCCACCCATGACGAGCGCGCCCACCGACATGACCGTGCCGGACACCGAAGTCCTGCGGGACGCCCTCGGTCTGCTCAAGGACCGGGAGCAGGTCGCCGAGCGGCTGCTCGACTCCTCCGCCCGGCACTCCTTCGACCCCGACACCGAACTCGACTGGGACGCGCCCCTCGAAGAGGGCAAGTGGTTCTGGCCGCCGGAGCTGGTCTCGCTCTACGACACCCCGCTGTGGCGGAAGATGTCCCTGGAGCAGCAGCAGGACCTCTCCCGCCACGAGGCCTCCTCACTCGCCTCGCTGGGCATCTGGTTCGAGATCATCCTGATGCAGCTGCTCGTCCGGCACATCTACGACAAGCCGGTGACCAGCGCGCATGTCCGTTACGCACTCACCGAGATCGCCGATGAGTGCCGGCACTCCAAGATGTTCGCCCGCATGATCCACAAGGGCGGCGCCCCGGCGTACCCGGTCTCCCGGGTGCACCACAACCTCGCCCGCGTCCTCAAGACGGTCTCCACCACCCCGGGTTCGTTCGCCTGCACCCTGCTCGGTGAGGAGATCCTGGACTGGATGCAGCGGCTGACGTTCCCGGACGAGCGGGTGCAGACCCTCGTGCGCGGGGTGACCCGCATCCATGTCGTCGAAGAGGCCCGGCATGTGCGCTACGCCCGCGAGGAACTGCGCCGCCAGATGATCACCGCGCCGCGCTGGGAGCGGGAGTTGACCCGCGTCAGCTCCGGCGAGGCGGCCCGGGTCTTCTCCCTCGCCTTCGTCAACCCGGACGTCTACCCCCATGTCGGTCTCGACCGGCGCGAGGCCCTCGCCCAGGTCAAGGCCAGCGGACACCGCCTCGAGGTGATGCAGTCCGGCGCCAAGCGGCTGACCGACTTCCTGGACGAGATCGGCGTACTGCGCGGCGTGGGCCGCAGGTTGTGGCGCCGCTCAGGGCTGCTGGCCTGAAGGATCCTTGTGAACCGCCCAGTAACCGAGCGCCTGTCCGAAGCGGAATCCGGGCCGGTTACGCTGCTGTTCATGAACGGCAGCGGCACCGCCCCAGCAGTACCCCGACCCGCCTATCGCAGACTGAGCGTCGAGCAACGCCGCAGCCAACTCCTCACCGCCGCGCTGGGCCTGTTCGCCCAGCGCGCGCCCGAGGACGTCTCCCTGGACGACGTGGCGACCGCGGCCGAGGTCTCGCGCCCGCTCGTCTACCGCTACTTTCCCGGCGGTAAGCAGCAGTTGTACGAGGCCGCGCTGCGCAGCGCGGCCGACATGCTGGAGCGCTGCTTCGCCGAGCCGGAGAGCGGCCCGCTCACCCAGCGGCTGTCGCGCGCGCTGGACCGCTATCTGGCGTTCGTCGACGAACACGACGCGGGCTTCAGCGCGCTGCTCCAGGGCGGCAGCGTCGTGGAGACCGCCCGGACCTCCGCGATCGTGGACGAGGTGCGGCGGGCCGCAGCCGACCAGATCCTGCGGCATCTGGGCGAGCCCGAACCGGGCCTGCGGCTACGGATGACCGTCCGCATGTGGATCACCGCCGTCGAGGGCGCCTCGCTCATCTGGCTCGACGAGGACAAGCAGCCGGCCCTCGACGAACTGCGGGACTGGCTGGTCGACCACTTCATCGCCCTGCTGACCGCCACCGCGGCCCGGGACCCGCAGACCGCCGAGGTGACCCGGGCGGCGCTGAAGCTGGAGGCCGCCGACGGCCCGGCCGGCGGCCTGGCCCGCCGCATGCTGCCCGTGGTGAGCGACGCCACGCACCTGTTGTGAGCTGCCGCCCCACGCCGGTGGTGGGAGACTGACGGCGTGCGAAGCGAGAAGACCCCCTTCGTCGGCGGGCCGCTGGACGGCCGGGTACTGCCCGTCCTGGTCGGCATGACCGGACAGCCGCCGAAGACGTACGAGGTCCCGGTACCGGACGCCGGCGGGGGCCCGCCGGTGCGGCACGTCTACCGGCGCGTGCCGGGGCGGGTGGGCCGCCTGGGGCTGCCGAGCGGGTGGCGCTACGAGTACGACCCGGAGGGGGAGGCCTCCGGCGGCGGGCCCAAGTGGCCCTGGCGGAAGCGCCGCTGATCCGGGGCCCGGCCGGGACGGGCCGCGGGCCGCGCCGGTGGAAGCGGAAGAGCACTGCCGGCAGGACCGGAAGGCCGCTGCCGTACCGGACGCCGTCGGCGCACGGCGGTGCCCCCCGCGACACACGGGGCGCACCGCCGCGGGGAGATCAGCCCGTCAGCGACGCCAGGTAGGCGTTCGCCTTCTCCGGCTCGTAGAAGAAGTTCTCGAAGTCGGACGGGTCGTCGAAGCCGTTGGCGAAGCGGTCGGCGATGGGCTGGAGCTGGCCGGCCGCGCCGATGATGTTCAGGACGTGCTCCGGCGGCGGCCCCAGCATCGCGTTGGTCCACTTGGTGACGTGCTGGGCGGTGTTCCAGTAGCGGTCGAAGGTGGCGTGCATCCACTCCTCGTCGAACGGCCGGTCGCCGTGCTCGACGATGGAGGCCTGGTAGGACGCGGCGCACTTGGCGGCCGAGTTCGAGCCCTGGCCGGTGATCGGGTCGTTGGCGACCACGACGTCCGCGACACCGAGGACCAGACCGCCGGAGGGCAGCCGGCCGATGGGGTTGCGCACGGTCGGGGCGTAGCGGCCGGCCAGCGTGCCGTTGCCGTCGGTCAGTTCGGCCTTGGTGGCGCGGGCGTACTCCCAGGGCAGGAACGTCTTCATCAGGTCCAGCGTGATGTCGAGGTGCTGCTGCGGGTCCGTGACGCCCTGGAAGGCGTCCAGCGGGCCGCCGGGTATGCCCTCCCAGAAGAGGATGTCGGCGCGGCCGGAGGTGGTGAGCGTCGGCATGACGAACAGCTCGCCGACGCCGGGCACCAGGTTGCAGCGCACCGCGTCGAACTCGGGGTGCTCGGGGCGCGGGCCGACGCCGTGCACGTAGGAGACGGCGAGCGCACGCTGCGGGGCGTCGTAGGGGGAACGCGCGGGGTTCCGGCCGAACATGGACACCAGCTCACCCTTGCCGGCCGAGACCAGCGTCAGGTCGTAACGGCCGGCGAAGAAGTCCAGGTCGGAGACGGCCGCGCCATGGATGACGAGCTGGCCGCCTCGCTGCGCGAAGGTCTCCATCCAGCCGGCCATCTTCACGCGCTGGTCGACGGACTGGGCGTAGCCGTCGAGCCGGCCGACCCAGTCGATGGCGCGCTGCGATCCCTCGGGCGCCTCGTGGCTGCCCGGGGCGGCGACCGAGACGCCGAGGCCCTCGATGCGCGGGGCCTGGCTCTCCCAGAAGTTGATCTCCAGATCCCGCTCGTGCTGGAGCGCGGTGTGGAACATGCACTGGGTCGACATCACCCGCCCCGCGCGGATCTCATCGGCGGTGCGGTTGGACATGAGGGTGACCTCGTAGCCCTGCGACTGGAGGCCGAGGGCCAGCTGGAGACCGGACTGGCCGGCTCCGATGATGAGTATTTTCCGCATGGCGGCACTCTTCTCTGCTACTGCGGTTGTTCAGGGGGGAAGTGGGGGGTGGCAGGGTGCCCGGCGGAGCGGGCTGCTCCGCAGACCGCTACTCGGGTGCGGTCTCCAGGGCGTGGCCGACCAGTGCCAGCAGCGCCTGGATCACCGTGGTCCGCCTGCGCGCATCCATGATCACCACAGGCACGTGCGCGGGCACGGTCAGCGCCTCGCGGACGTCCTCCACCTCGTAGGAATCGGTGCCCTCGAAGTGGTTGACCGCGACGACATAGGGCAGTCCGCAGCTCTCGAAGTAGTCCAGCGCCGGGAAACAGTCCTCAAGACGGCGGGTGTCGGCCATCACGATCGCACCGATCGCACCGCGCACCAGGTCGTCCCACATGAACCAGAAGCGCTGCTGTCCGGGCGTGCCGAACAGATACAGCACCAGCTCCTGGTCGAGGGTGATCCGCCCGAAGTCCATCGCGACCGTGGTCGTGGTCTTCTCCGGGGTGGCGGTCAGATCGTCGGTGTCCTCGCTGGCCTGGGTCATCACCGCTTCGGTCTGGAGCGGGGTGATCTCCGAGACCGATCCGACGAACGTGGTCTTGCCGACGCCGAAGCCGCCCGCCACCACGATCTTGGTGGCGATCGGCGCCTGCGAACGGTCCGTCTGCCAGCTCTGCAGCCCCGCGTCGGCCGCGGCCGCCGGGTCGGCCTGACCCACGGATCCGGCGGCCGCCGTCGGCCCGGCCGATATCGTGTCAGAGCCTGTGAAGTCCACTCAGCACCCTTTCGAGCAGCGCGCGGTCGGGCCGGCCGGAGCCGTGCCCGGTGCCGTAGACGCGAATCTTTCCCTGGTCGGCGAGGTCGCTGAGCAGTACCCGGACCACACCCAGCGGCATCTTGAGGAGCGCGGAGATCTCCGCGACCGAGCGCATCCGGCGGCACAGCTCGACGATCGCCCGCATTTCCGGCATCACCCGGTCACCCCAGCCCCCGGAGGTGAGCTCGCGCCGCTCCTCGGGTGCCTCCAACGCGGCCACGAACGTCTCCACGAGCAGCACGTGGCCGAATCGCGTCCGGCCGCCGGTGAGCGAATACGGCCGCACGCGCGCGGGTTTCCGGTCCCCGCCGCGGACGGGGAGTTTGGGGGTACTCACTGAACGCTCTCCATCGACTTGCGCAATTCACTGCGGAGTTCGGGGGTGAGGACATGTCCGGCCCGGCCGACGAACAACGCCATGTGGTAGGCGATGACGTTCATGTCGCAGTCCGGGGTGGCATGGACGCCGAGCAGCGAACCGTCGCTGATCGACATGACGAACAGGCTGCCCTCGTCCATCGTGACCATCGTCTGCTTGACCGCACCGCCGTCCATCAGCTTCGCCGCACCGTTGGTGAGACTGCCGAGCCCGGAGACGATGGTGGCCAGATCCGCGCTGGAGCCGCGCGGCCCGGCACGCTCGCCCGGCCGGGCCTCGTCCTGGCTGCGGTCGGGGTCGGAGGACAGCAACAGCAGGCCGTCGGAGGAGACCACCGCGACCGAGCGGATACCCGGCACCTCCTCGACGAGATTGGTCAGCAGCCAGTGCAGGTTCTGAGCCTGGCTGCTCAGGCCTTGTCCGTAAGCAGTGGGCGCTTGCGCGTTCAATCGCGTGCCTCCTCGACAACGTGGCTCTCTCCCGGGGCCCCCGCTCCGTCGGTGTCCGTCCGTGGGGTGGTCTGCTCCGCTGTACGTTCCGCGATCTCGGCCTCGACCTCGCGTCGGCCGACTCGCGCCCCCGCCTGGAATCCGCCGAGCCGGCGGCGCAGCGCCTCGGCGTTTGCCGCACCGCTCTTGCGCGGGGCGGCGGGCGCCTGCTGCTGCGCCACCACCTGGGGCGTGCGCTTGGGCAGCCCGGTGGCCGTCCGCCGCTTCCCGGTGGCGGGGGCGGCGGCGGTCTCCGAGTCGGCCGCTTCGCCGGCCTCCGACGCCTCGGCGGGCGCCGCGTCGTCGATGGGTGCCACGCCGGTGGGTGCCGCGCCGGTGGGTGCCGCGTCCGTGCCGGGCCGGGTGTGCTGGTCCGGCCCGATGGCGTACGGGTCGGAGGCGGGCGCGGCGTCAGGGCCGGGGACCGGGGCGGCGGGCGCCTGGTCCGGGCGCCCCTCGTCCTCGGCCCGGAGGTGGTCACCGGTGCCCTGGGTGGTGGCGGCGTAGGGTCCGGCCGACTGCGGGCCGTACGGGCCAGGTTCGGACGCGGAGTAGGTGGTCGGACCGGACGGCTGCTCGGGCGCCGGTACGTCCGCGACACCGAGCCCGGCGGCGTCGATCGCCCGCTCCGCGGCGGCGACGAACGGGTCGGCCTCGGGTGCCGGCGCCGGGTCCGGGGTGCCGTCGTGGCGGGGTTCCGGCACGGCCGGGTGGCCGTCGGGCCCCCCGGTGTCCGCGGCCGGGGTCCGGTCGTCGTCGTGCCCGGCCGGGGCCGTGGCGTCCGGCGTGCCGCGCAGCGCCGCCGGTGCCGTGCGCATCGCCCGCGTGGGCAGGGCGTTGGAGTTCGCCTCGGCGACCGAGCCCGGCAGACCCGGGGAGTGCGCCAGGTCCGGGGACGCGGCCACCGGGGGGCCCGACGGCGCCGGGCGGGTGGGCAGGATCGAGCCGGGCAGCACGATGACGGCGGTGACGCCGCCGTGCTTGGCGTCCCGCAGCTGGACCCGGACCCCGTGCCGGGCGGCCAGCCGCACCACGACGTACAGCCCCAGGCCCAGCGCCTCGTCGATGGTCTCGGAGGACGAGGCGGCAGCGACGTCACAGAGCCGCTCGTTGAGCTCGGCCATCCGCTCCGAGGTCATCCCGATGCCCTCGTCCTGGACCGAGAGCATGACCTCGCCGCTCTCCAGCAGCCAGCCGGACAGCTCGACATGGGCCTTCGGCGGGGAGAAGGCCGTGGCGTTCTCCAGAAGTTCGGCGATCAGGTGGCTGAGGTCGTCCGCGGCGAACCCGGCGACCTGGGAATGCGGCGGCAGCGACTGGATGACCACCCGCTCGTAGCGCTCGATCTCGCTGATCGCGGCGCGCAGCACGTCCAGCAGCGGCACCGGCCCCTGGTGGTTGGTGCTGTGCTGCTCCGCGCCCGCCAGGACGAGGAGGTTCTCGCTGTTACGGCGCATCTGCGCGGCGAAGTGGTCCAGCTGGAAGAGGGTTTCCAGCCGCTCGGGGTCCTGCTCGCTCTCCTCCAGCGACTCGATGACGCCGAGCTGGCGCTCCACGAGGCCCAGGGTGCGCAGCGAGAGGTTGACGAACCGGCCGTGCACACCGTTGTGCAGGGCGGCCAGCCGCTCGGTGAGATCGGCGATCTCCTCCTTGAGCGTCTCGCCCTGCTCCTGGAGCACCTCACGCTCGGCCACCAGCCGCTGCCGGCCGCCGATCAGCCGCTTGCGCTCGCCCTCCAGCTCGGCGGTGCGCCGCGCCAGCTCGCCGACCTGGGCGTGCAGCGCGTTGACGGACCCCACGGCGGCGGCGAATTCGTCGTTGCGGCCCTTGTAGGTGAGGGGCTCCTCGTGCGCGGGGTCGGCGGCCAGTCGCTTGGCGCCGAGCCGCAGCGCGGCGAGCGGCTGGGTCAGCGAGCGGGCCGCCCAGACGCCGGCGCCGACGGCCAGCAGCAGGCACAGCCCCTCCAGGCCGATGCGCAGCTCCAGCTCCGACACCGCGTCGTCGCGCAGCGTCCCGAGCCGCTGGACATCGGTGGTGGCCATGGCGGATTCGACGCCCCGCATCAGCCCGATACGGGTGGTGAGGGCGGCCTGCACCCGCGAGCGGCTGAGCCGCAGATCGGCCGCGTCCAGCCGGGGCTGATCGGTCAGCCGGGTCAGATAGCGCTCGGCGGTGGTGACGTCGGCGCCGTTGACGGTGCTGTCGTAGCGGTCGCGGGCGCGCTGGCTCGCGGCCTGCTCGAAGTCGCCCAGTGCGCCCTGTTCACGGGTGTGGGCGACCTGGGCGAGGCTGGTCAGCCGGGGCTGGCTGCCGCCCGCGCCCAGCCCGGCGAGCAGCAGGGCGCGGGTGCCGGCGGCCTCTTCGGTAGCGCGGCCCAGCGCGGGCAGCGCGCGCAGGTCGGCATCGGCGGCGTCCGCGCGGGCGGGCAGTCCGCGGGCGATGTCGTCGCTGATCGCGCCGAGCGCCTGGAGGGTCTGGGTGTAGGCCCCGTAGACCTGATCGGCCGATTCGGGCCCGGACAGCGCCTTTTGACGGGTCTGCGGGAGGGCGGCCAGCAGCTTGGCGGCGGAGGCGTAGACGGCGCTGTCACCCGAGGCGTCCTGGGCCTCGGTACGCAGCTCGCCGATCTGCTGGTCCACGCGGGCGCGCTGGGCGCGGGAGACCGTGGCCTCCTCGGTCCCGGCACCGGGCCGGGCGGCGTGGGCGCCGGTCCGGCTGCCGCGCACGGCGGCGTAGGCGGTCATCCCGTCGCGTTCGTCGGCGAGGGAGTGGGCCAGGGCGATGGCGCGGACGTTCAGCTCCGCCAGATCGACCAGTTGCTGGCTGCTGGTGGCGTCGTCGGCCGTCGCCGTCAGGCCGGGGGCACCGGCGCCGAGGACCGCGGCGGCCACGACGGCCACCGCCCCGACGAGCCGGTTGCGCACCCGCGCAGGACGGCGGCCCGGACTGCCTTCGCCGCCGGCCGTGCCCTGCCCCTCACCAGGAGCCGAGCCCGTGCCCGGTCCCGCGATCGAACCGGCCGGTGATCCCGGCTTCCCTGCGCCGCCCCGAAGCCGCATCTTCCGCACCGCTGCTCGCATTCCTGTCTCGCCTGCTCACGCCCTGTGGCGTCGCGGACCCGGCTCGCTCTCCGCTCGCGGGGCGGATCTGCGCGAAAACCGCAGCAACGCACACGTCCGCGAGGGGAAGCAGCCCGGCTCTGCGCGTCGCGACGAACGTCCTGGCCCCACCCCATGATCCGGGCAACGACCATTCCACCGGCGCCGCGCAGTGGCTCGGCAACACATGCCCGGCCACCTGAACGAGTGAACATCAATCGGAGTTTGGCCATCAACTTCCTCGCGCGAACGATTTTGGCTTCATCCCCTAGCAAACCCCGGACGGGTTTGGAGATGCGTCCGCGTCCTGGAAAGATGCGCGCCCGCACGCCAACGGGCCCGGTGCACACCATCCCTGCACAATCGGCTCCGCTCGTACACCTGCGCGACGGCCCGCGCCCGGCGGCCGGGGCGAATCGAGGGCCTCCGGCAGACTTGCGGCCATGCACATCGCACTCGCCACCGAGCCGGGCGACCCCCAACGCCCTAATGAGGACTACACATCAGTAGCCCTTCCTGCCTCCGGCCAGGGCGGCGTCCTGGTGCTGCTGGACGGCGTGACACCACCCGAGGAGAACTACGGCTGTCTTCACACAGTGCCCTGGTTCACCGCGCGGCTGGGCGGCGCAATGCTCGAACTGTCGGTTTCACACCTGGATATGACGCTCCCTGAGGCCCTCGCCGCGGCCATCTCCCGGACAGCCGACACACACCGGACGACCTGTGACCTTTCTCACCCCCGCACTCCGCAGGCAACCCTGGTCGCCGCGCGCTGGTCGCAGGACACCGTCGAACATCTCGTGCTGTCCGATTCGGTGCTCCTCCTGGAGCGGACGGACGGCTCGGTGCTGCCGGTGCTCGACCCCCGGCTGGACGAACTGCCGCCCGCGGTCCGGGACCTGCGGGCCGTCGTACGGGCGCTGCCCCGCGGCTCGGCGGAACGGGCCGCCGCGGTCCGGGAGTACGTCCGCGCGGTCGAGGCGCTGCGCAATGCCGAGGGCGGCTTCTTCACCGCGGCCGCCGACCCCTCGGTGGCCGCCCGCGCGGTGACCGGCCGCACCCCGCGCTCCGCGCTCCGCTCGCTGACCGCCCTCAGCGACGGCGCGAGCCGCTGGGTCGAGGTCTTCCGGGAGGGCTCCTGGGCCGACTGCGTGGCCCTGGTGGCGGGTCAGGGCCCCCAGGCGCTCATCGACCGGGTCCGGGCGGCGGAGGCGGCGGACCCCGCGGGCGCGGCACATCCGCGCGGCAAGGCGCGCGATGACGCGGCGGTGATTTTTGTGGCGCCGTGACAAATCGCCGGCGGGCGGGGGATTTTCCCCCGCCGCCACGGCGCGCCGCCTCGACAGCGGTGGGCGGGCGGCGGGGCCGGGGCCGGTTGCCGGGCCGGATGCCGGTGCCGAGGGCGCCGGCCTGCGGCTATGCCTCGTCGCCGTCCTGCTCGCCGTCCTGCTCGCCCTCCTGCTCGGCGTTCAGCCGGTGCAGCAGGCGGGCCAGTTCGGCGACCTCGCCGCGGTCCCAGGAGGCCAGGCGGCGGGCGTAACGGGCGCGGCGGCCGGTACGGACGCGGGTGAAGCGCGCGTGGCCCTCGTCGGTGAGGCGTACCAGGACCGCGCGGCCGTCGGCCGGGTCCGGCTCGCGGGCGATCAGCCCGAGCTTCTCCAGGGCCTGTAGTTGGCGGCTCATGGTGGCCTTGCCGACGCCGAAGAAGCCCGCGAGGTCGGTGGCGCGCTGGGCACCGGCGTCGGCCAGCCGGAAGAGAAGGCCGTAGGCGGCGGGTTCCAGGTCGGGATGCACCTCTCGTGCCAGTTCGCCGGAAGAGGCACGGGCCCGGCGGAGAAATACCGCCAATTCGCGTTCCAGGGCGAGAAATACGTGGTCCACGCCAATCGGTTCGCCCTGCTCCGTCGCCCCGTCGGCTCCGGTGTTGTGCACGTCAGCGCCCATTCTTCCGCTTTCTCTCACCTGAAAGTTTCCGCCCGCGGCGGCCGAAGCCGCAGCTCGGCCAGTATTTCGCAGGATTAGACCAACGGCAGCCCGCGGACCCTCTTTTGGCACGTGGTCTACGCGCGTATCGTCATTTCCGGTATGGCCGTCCCCCTCGGCCCCGGACGTCCGCGGGTCCCCCGCGCGTCCCGGACACCGCAGCGCTGTGTCCACCTCGTTGTGTCCACCTCGCTGTGCCCCCATGGCTGTGTCCGCACCCTCCGTGTCCGCACCTCCGTGTCCCGCACCCGGCCATGCCGTCGGCTCTTCCCCCCTCAGCCATCCACCGAGATCTTCGGAGGCACGTATGTCCGTGCTCAGATCCGGCTCCCCCCACCGGCCCGCACGCTCCCTGGCGCTCGTGGCCGGGGTCCTGCTCTCCCTCCTTTCCCTTCTTCTCGGCCTCTCCGGCACGGCGGGCGCCGCGGCCGTCCGGCGCGCGCCCGAACCCCGCCACCCCGGCCAGGACTGGGCCGGTTCCCAGATCGCCCGGCACGAGGGCACCGCGGCCGGCGGCGCACCGCCCGCGGCCTCGCTCACGGCGTCCGTCGAAGGGGTGGACGTCAGCAGCCACAACGGCAGCGTCTCCTGGTCGACGCTCTGGAACAGCGGCGTCCGCTTCGCCTATGTGAAGGCGACGGAGTCCACCAGCTACACCAATCCGTCCTTCGCGCAGCAGTACAACGGCTCCTACACCGTCGGCATGATCCGCGGCGCGTACCACTTCGCCACTCCGGACACCTCCAGCGGCGCCGCCCAGGCCACCTACTTCACCGGCCACGGCGGTGGCTGGTCCAAGGACGGCAGGACGCTGCCCGGCGCGCTCGACATGGAGTACAACCCCTACGGGTCCACCTGTTACGGGCTGAGCCCGGCCGGGATGGTCAACTGGATGAAGGACTGGTTCGCGACCTACAAGGCCCGCACCGGACGCGACGCCGTCCTCTACACCTCCACCAGCTGGTGGAAGCAGTGCACCGGCAACTCCACGGCCTTCGGCGCCGTCAACCCGCTGTGGATCCCGCGCTACGGCTCCTCGGTCGGCGAACTCCCGGCCGGCTGGGGCTTCCACACCATCTGGCAGTACACCTCCTCCGGTCCGACGGTCGGTGACCACAACCGCTTCAACGGCTCACTGGACCGCCTCAAGGCCCTCGCCAACGGCTGAGGGCTGCCCCCTACGGGTCGGCCCGTGCTCCCGTCGCGGAAGCACGGGCCGTCCCTCGTCTCAGGCCGCGACCGGAACCTCCGGTGCGGCGCCGTTCGACGCCGGGGTCAGCGCCAGCTCCAGCACCTGGCGGACGTCCGCGACCGGGTGGACCTCCAGGGAGTCGAGGATCTCGGCCGGTACGTCGTCCAGGTCCGGTTCGTTGCGCCGGGGGATGATGACGGTGGTGATCCCGGCGCGGTGCGCCGCCAGCAGCTTCTGCTTGACGCCGCCGATCGGCAGCACCCGCCCGGTCAGCGAGACCTCACCGGTCATCGCCACGTCCGGCCGGACCTGCCGGCCCGACAGCAGCGAGGCCAGGGCCGTCGTCATCGTCACGCCCGCGCTCGGGCCGTCCTTGGGCACGGCGCCCGCCGGTACGTGCAGATGCACACCGCGCTCCTTCAGATCGGCGACCGGGAGCTCCAGTTCCGCACCGTGGGAGCGCAGGAACGACAGCGCGATGTGCGCGGACTCCTTCATGACGTCGCCGAGCTGACCGGTCAGCTGGAGCCCGGACGCACCGGTCTCCGGATCGGCGAGCGAGGCCTCCACGTAGAGCACGTCGCCGCCGGCGCCGGTGACCGCGAGACCGGTGACCACACCGGGCACCGCGGTGCGCCGCTCGGACGGGTCCTGTGCCGACTCGGGGGTGTGGTGCGGCCGCCCGATCAGCGGGCGCAGCTGGTCCACGCCCACGGTGAAGGGCAGCTCCTGCTCGCCCAGTTCGTGCCGGGCGGCGACCTTGCGCAGCAGCCTGGCGACCGAGCGCTCCAGATTCCGTACGCCCGCCTCACGGGTGTACTCGCCCGCCAGCTTGCGCAGGGCGTCGTCCTCCAGGGTCACCTCGCCGGGCTCCAGACCGGCCCGCTCCAGCTGGCGCGGCAGCAGGTGGTCCCGGGCGATGACCACCTTCTCGTCCTCGGTGTAGCCGTCCAGGCGGACCAGCTCCATCCGGTCGAGCAGCGGCTCGGGGATGGCTTCGAGGACGTTGGCGGTGGCCAGGAAGACCACATCGCTGAGGTCGAGTTCGACCTCCAGGTAGTGGTCGCGGAAGGTGTGGTTCTGCGCCGGGTCCAGGACCTCCAGGAGGGCGGCGGCCGGGTCGCCCCGGAAGTCGGAGCCCACCTTGTCGATCTCGTCGAGCAGCACCACCGGGTTCATCGACCCGGCTTCCTTGATGGCACGGACGATCCGGCCGGGCAGCGCGCCGACGTACGTCCGCCGGTGGCCGCGGATCTCGGCCTCGTCCCGGACGCCGCCGAGCGCGACCCGGACGAACTTACGGCCCATGGCCCGCGCGACGGACTCACCCAGCGAGGTCTTGCCGACACCGGGCGGCCCGACGAGCGCCAGCACGGCCCCTCCGCGGCGCCCGCCGATCAGCCCGAGGCCGCGCTCGGCCCGCCGCTTGCGGACGGCCAGGTATTCGGTGATCCGCTCCTTGACGTCCTCCAGGCCCGCGTGGTCGGCGTCCAGGACCTCCTTGGCGCCCGCGATGTCGTAGGCGTCCTCGGTCCGTTCGGTCCACGGCAGCTCCAGGACGGTGTCCAGCCAGGTGCGGATCCAGGAGCCCTCGGGGCTCTGGTCGCTGGACCGCTCCAGCTTGTCGACCTCCTTGAGGGCGGCCTTGCGGACCTCCTCGGGCAGGTCGGCGGCCTCCACCCGGGCGCGGTAGTCGTCGCCCTCGTCCTCCGGGTCGCCGTTCAGCTCGGCGAGCTCCTTGCGGACCGCCTCCAGCTGCCGCCGCAGCAGGAACTCCCGCTGCTGCTTGTCGACGCCCTCCTGGACGTCCTTGGCGATGGACTCGGCGACATCCTGCTCGGCGAGGTGCTCGCGCAGCGCCTCGGTGGCGAACTTCAGCCGGGCGACCGGGTCGGTGGTCTCCAGCAGCCGGACCTTCTGTTCGGTGGTCAGGAACGGCGAGTAGCCGGAGTTGTCGGCCAGCGTCGGCACGTCCTCGATCTGCTGGACGCGGTCGACGACCTGCCAGGCACCGCGCTTGCGCAGCCAGCTGGTGGCCAGCGCCTTGTATTCCGTGACGAGTTCGGCCACCGCACCGGGCAGGGGGTCGGGGACCGTCTCCTCGACGGTCGTGCCCTCCACCCAGAGCGCGGCACCGGGCCCGGTCGTGCCGGAGCCGATCCGCACCCGGGCCAGGCCGCGGATCAGGGCCCCGGGGTCGCCGTCGGACAGCCGGCCGACCTGCTCGATCCGCCCGAGGGTGCCGATGCCCGGGTACGTCCCGTCGATGCGGGGCACAAGCAGCACCCGCGGCTTGTTGCCCGAGGAGGCGGCGGCCTGCGCGGCCTCCACCGCCGCGCGGACGTCCGCGTCGGACAGGTCCAGGGGCACCACCATGCCGGGGAGCACGACCTCGTCATCGAGGGGCAGCACGGGCAGAGTGAGCGATGTGGACGTCGAAGCCATGATCTCCCCTTCGGCAAGCAAGTTGAGCTTTTCTCACTCAATGCCGCAGGGCCCGGAGATGTTCCCCCAGGCGCGTTCGCTGTCAGCGATCAGGGGCGGGGGCCTTCCGGGGCGGCGGGCCCCGCCTGCCAGTGGGCGGGGCGGGTCAGGGACGGCGGGAGTGTGGTGGTGGCATCGCCCCTGGCCGCGTTGAGCTGTGCCTGGGTGAGGAAGAGGGCGCCCGTGAGGTCGGCGCCGGCGAGGTCGGCGTCCCGCAGATCGGCGCCGATCAGGTCCGCCGCGCGCAGATCGGCACCCGTGAGGTCGGCGGCGATCAGGCAGGCCCCGCGGAGGTTGGCGCCCCGGAGGCCGGCTCCCTTGAGGCGGGCTCCCATGAGGTCGGCGCCCCGTCGCTGCTTCTTACGGCCCGGGACCCCCGCCCGGACCAGTTCGCTGGTGCGCAGCAGCAGGGCGTTGACCTCGCCCCGGTGGGCCGGCACATCCAGCGCCAGGAGCTCCGGGGCGCTGCCGCGGGTCAGGCCCTGGGTCTTCTCCAGCGCGGCCCGCAGCCCGGCGTGGACCGGGCGGGCGGCCGGCAGGGTCAGCGCCTCGGTCAGGTACCACAGGAGCTCGTGCAACTGCCGCATGACGGGGAAGACATCGAACATCTGCCGGGCGGTCCCGGGGGCACTCCGCCAGTCCTGTCCGCCGAAGGTGACCTGGGAGACCTTCTGCCCGGCGCCGAAGCAGTCGAAGACGGTGCAGCCGGTGAAGCCGCGCTGCCGCAGCTGGGAGTGGACCCCGCAGCGGAAGTCCGTACGGAGGTTGGGGCAGGGCCGGCCGGCGTCCTTGTCGATCGCGAAGTCCGCCGAGACCGCGAACGGCAGCGCGACGCAGCACAGCCCGAAGCAACTGCCGCAGTCGGCCCGCAGGCCGGGATCGACGGCGTCCGGAACGGCCAGCTCGCGGCCCACCGGTTCCTCGCGGCCCACCCGTTGCTCACG
This sequence comes from Streptomyces sp. TM32, assembly GCF_004122755.1. NCBI lineage: Bacteria > Bacillati > Actinomycetota > Actinomycetes > Kitasatosporales > Streptomycetaceae > Streptomyces > Streptomyces sp. TM32. The sequence goes on along the minus strand of NZ_SDIG01000059.1, from coordinate 16,566 downwards.
GCCTACCCGTTGCTTGCTGCGTACCGATTGCTTGCCGCGGACCGACTGCGTGCTGCGGACCGGTGGCTTGCGGTGAGAGGACAAGGCGCGTGCACTCCTGCGGCCGGCGGGCGCCGCGCAGGGCCGCGCCCGGAAGGGGCGGCCATTCTCCCAGGCGGCGCCGGGGCGCCGTGCGTGGCCGGTTCCGTGTGGCCCGCCGGCACCACCGCGCCGGGCAGCGGGCGTTGTCAGTGGTCGCACCTAGCCTCGGACCATGAGCATGATCGGAGAGTACGCACGTGTCACCCCTGCCGAACTCGACCGCGCCCTCGGCGATCCAGAGTGGGCGCTGACGCTGGTCGACGCGCGGCGGGAGGCGGAGGCCGACGAGTGCCCGCCGCCCGCGCTCGCGCGCTGCCTGGACGTCGACAAGGCCTGGGACGCCCTGGGATTCCTGCTGCGCCGGGCGGCCTTCCCGGTGGACATCGTCCACGGCGAGGAGCCCGTCCCGGGCGCCGACGACTGGGGCTACGGTCCGCCCCGCCATCTCACCCCCGAACAGGTGCAGAAGGCCGCCGCGGCGCTGGCGGAGATATCCGGTGACGACCTGACGGCCGGTGTCGGCCCGGCGGACCTCGCCGCGGCGGAGGTGTACCCGTCGATCGTCTGGGAGCGGGGCGAGCCGCTGGACTATGTGCGCGATTACTACGAGCTGTTGCGGCCGTTCCTGTGCGCGGCGGCGGAGCAGGGGGACGGTGTGCTCATGTGGCTCGGATAGCGGGCGCCGCCCGGGTACCCCAGAGGGCGGCGCACGCCGCGCCGCGTCCTCCCTCACGCCCCGTCATGACTGCTACCTTCGCGGCATGTTGCAGCGCATGTCCGGAGTTTTCATCGGCGCATTCTTCGGAACGGTCCTCGTGGTCGCCCATGCGCACGCCCCGCTGAACCCGGTGCTCGGCAACGCCCTGCGGGTGCTGGCAGTGCTCATCTTCGCCGGACTGCTGACACTCGCCCGGCGGGCCGGGCGCCGCGGTCGGCCCGCGGCCGACGGCCCCGAGGCGCCCGGGGCGGACTGGTTGCAGGGGAAGTTCGCGTTCGTCGTGGGGGCCGAGGTGGCGCTGCTGATCGGCGGGAATGTCGCGCTGCGGGAGGGCGGCGCCCCCCAGGAGACCTCGGTGGCCTGGATCGCGCTGATCGTCGGTCTGCACGTCCTCGCGCTGGCGGCGCTCCGGAAGCGGCGCGGCCTCGCCGTCCCCGGTGCCGCCCTGACCGCGCTCGGGGTGACCGGGCTGGGCATGGCGGCGACCTCCGCCGTGGTGTGGGTGCCGTTCGTCAGTGGTGTGCTGTCGGGCACGGCCCTGCTGGGCGGCTGCGCCTACGCCATCACCCACACGTACCGGTCCGCGGCCCGGCCGCAGGACCACGACCGCGAAAAGCAGGACCGCGAGAGGCTCGGGACGTCCGTACGGCCGTAATGCCGCGGCCCCGCCCTCTCAGCACGTCCGCACAGGCAGCCCCGGCCACCCTCAAGACGTCCGTGCGCCCTCCAGCACCGGGCGGCGCAGGTCGGCGAGGAGCGGCACCGGGCGGGTGCGGTGGGTGCGCCAGCGGCGCAGCAGCGGCCAGGCGGCCACGCCCAGGGTGAGCGAGAGCAGATGGCCCCAGTCGGTCATCGGGTCCGCGTAGGCGAGCAGGTCGGTCACGGCCAGATAGCCGACGCCGGCCAGCAGCGGCCAGCGCAACCAGGCCGGCAGCAGGCCCGCCAGGGCTCCGATGCAGGTCATCACGCCGAAGCTGATGCCGTAGTCGAGACGGTGCAAGGACGTCTCGGGCAGCCGGCCGGCGGCGACGGAGAAGGCGACGGGCAGTTCGGTGGCGAGGGTGGCCAGCGCATGGCCGCCGAAGAAGACGGCGGCGGTGCGCAGTCCGCCCAGCCGCCGCTCCAGCGCCGTCAGGACGAAGAGGAAACCGATGGCATAGGCGGAGGTCATCCCGCCGGCGATCCACAGGGCGCTGGCGACCAGCACCATCAGCGGGGACTGCGCGAGATGGGCGACGTCCGTGCTGGAGCCGCGCAGCAGCTCGGACACCAGCCCCGGGTCGCCGTACTCCGCGAGCAGCGAGGTGGCCACGAGCAGCAGGGCGTACCCGAAGGTGAAGGGGGTGCCGGCCGGGGTGGGCAGCAACCGCCAGGGCAGAAACCGCCAGGAGCGCACGCGCCCGCCGCGCCGGCCGCCCGCCGGCGTCCCGTCCTGACCGGTCGTGGCCTCCTGGTCCGGCATCTCCTGGGCCGCGGGCGCCCGGCCGCCGCGCTGCCGGGGTATCCCCGGCAGCAGACCCGGCTGCGCGTCCGGGCCGGCGCCCGGAGCCGGCCGGCGTCCCGGTGCGCCGGACGGCGCGCGTCCGGTCCGCATTCTGTCGGCGGTTCCCAGCCAGCTCACGGTCCGAGGCCCCTTCCGTTCATGGCGCTTCCGGTGAGCCACGCCCGTGTCCCTCGGTCGTGATCGCTCTGTCCTGATCAACGTTCCGGACCAGCCTGCATGCTCAACCCATGAAGAACCTGTGTGAGTGATATCCCTCACATGAGGCAACCGTCACCCATGTCGCCACGTCCGCCCGGATGGCGGCGGACTTCCTCCCGGAGCGTTGGACCGGTGCGCCCCGTATTGGCCACCATGGCGCCATGGCTCCCGTTACTCCCGCGCAGACCCCGGCCGGCCACCCTGAGGCCCCGTTCACGCTCGACCGCCGCGAGGGCCCCTACGGAGAGGTGGTGCTGCGCCAACGGGGCGCGACCCCCGCGACCCCCGCGACCCCGGGAACGGGCGGCACTCCCCCCTCCGGTGCAGCCGTGATCTACGAGATCATCGCCAACGGCTGCTTCCTGATGGACACCTCCGACGGCCGCTCCGAACGCCTGCTGATCGACGCCGCGCTGGCCGCCCTGCCGGCCGACCGCCCCCGCCCCTCCGTACTGATCGGCGGCCTCGGCGTCGGCTTCTCCCTGGCGCACGCGGCGCGGCAGCCGCGCTGGGGCCGGATCGTCGTGGTCGAGCGCGAGGAAGCGGTCATCGACTGGCACCGCACGGGCCCGCTGTCGGCCGTCTCGGCGGACGCGCTGGCCGATCCGCGCAGCGAGATCCTGCACACCGACCTGGTCGCCCATCTGCGCACGGAAGCGGGCCAAGACACCTACGACGCCCTGTGTTTGGACATCGACAACGGTCCCGACTGGACCGTCACCGAGGACAACAACAGCCTCTACTCACCCGCCGGGCTCGCCGCCTGCCGCGACCGCCTGACGGCCGGCGGCGTGCTCGCCGTCTGGTCCGCGCAACCCTCGCCGGCCTTCGAGGAAGCCCTGCGAAATGCCGGATTCAGCGGGGTACATACGGAAGAGATCCCGGTTGTCCGAGGCGTCCCCGACGTGGTCCATCTTGCGCGCAAGGGCGCGTAGCCGACAGTCACACCATGGCCGTACGCTGCTGCCCAGCAAGACGCGACCACGCAGGGGCAATGCAGGGGCGGGCCGATGGACCAGACTCAGACAACGCAGGGCGGCGCCACCGCCGCCACGCCCGGTGCCCAGCGCCGGGTACTGGTCGTGGAGGACGACCCGACGATCGTCGAGGCCATCGCGGCCCGGCTGCGCGCCGAGGGCTTCCAGGTGCAGACGGCCACCGACGGCCCGGCCGCGGTGGAGACCGCCGAGGCCTGGCAGCCCGATCTGCTGGTCCTCGACGTGATGCTGCCGGGCTTCGACGGCCTGGAGGTGTGCCGCCGGGTCCAGGCCCAGCGCCCGGTGCCGGTGATGATGCTCACGGCCCGGGACGACGAGACCGACATGCTGGTCGGCCTGGGCGTGGGCGCCGACGACTACATGACCAAGCCGTTCTCGATGCGGGAGCTGGCCGCCCGGGTGCACGTCCTGCTGCGCCGGGTCGAGCGCGCCGCACTGGCCGCGCACACCCCGCGCAGCGGCATCCTGCGGCTGGGCGAGCTGGAGATCGACCACGCCCAGCGCCGGGTGCGGGTGCGCGGCGCGGACGTCCATCTGACGCCCACCGAGTTCGACCTGCTGGTCTGCCTGGCGAACACCCCGCGCGCGGTGCTCTCCCGTGAGCAGCTGCTGGCCGAGGTGTGGGACTGGGCGGACGCCTCCGGCACCCGTACGGTCGACAGCCACATCAAGGCGCTGCGCCGCAAGATCGGCGCCGAGCGGATCCGTACGGTCCACGGCGTCGGCTACGCCCTGGAGACCCCGGCCGCATGACGCGGTGGTGGCGAACGCCCCTGAGCCGGCTGTGGCAGCGGATCTGGGAGGGGCTGCGCCCGCTGGACCCGTACCGCTCCGTCAAGGCGGCGCTCGGGGCACTGGTCAGCGTCTCGGTGATCATCACCACACTGCTGGTGTTCGTCGCGATGCACTCCGCGACCGAGATCCGGGTGATCACGATCTTCTCGGTGATCGCCTCGCTGCTGATCACCCAGTTCGTGGCCAACAGCCTGACCGCGCCGCTCGACGAGATGACGGATGTCACCCGCTCGATGGCACACGGCAACTACAGCCGCCGGGTCCGCTCCGAGCGCCGCGACGAGTTCGGCGCCCTGGCCGACGCCTTCAACCGGATGGCGGCCGACCTGGAGGCGGTGGACACCCACCGCAAGGAACTGGTGGCCAATGTCTCGCACGAGCTGCGCACCCCCATCGCCGCGCTGCGCGCCGTCCTGGAGAACGTCGTCGACGGGGTCTGCGAGCCGGACCCGGAGACGATGCGTACGGCGCTGAAGCAGACCGAGCGGCTGGGCCGCCTGGTCGAGCACCTCCTCGACCTGTCCCGGCTGGACAACGGCGTGGTGCCGCTGCACGCCCGGCGCTTCGAGGTCTGGCCGTATCTGTCCGGGGTGCTCAAGGAGGCCAATATGAGCCGCGGCGCCTCCACGCTCTCCGGGCTGGCCGGCTCCGGCACCCACACCCGTACGGACGTCCATCTCCACCTCGATGTCTCGCCGCCGGAGCTGACCGCGCACGCGGACGCCGAGCGGCTGCACCAGGTCGTCGCCAACCTCATCGACAACGCGATCAAGCACAGCCCCCGGCACGGCCGGGTCACGGTGCACGCCCGCCGCGGCGAGGGCCCGCAGAGCCTGGAGCTGGAGGTGCAGGACGAGGGTCCCGGCATCCCCGAGTCGGAGCGCTACCGGGTCTTCGAGCGCTTCAACCGCGGCGGTCCGGCCCCCTCGGGCCCCGGCTCCGACGGCGGTACGGGCCTGGGCCTGGCCATCGCGCGCTGGGCGGTGGACCTGCACGGCGGACGCATCGGCGTGGCGGAATCACCCCGCGGTTGCCGGATCCGGGTCACTCTTCCGGGGCTGGAGTCAGCTCGAAGCTGACGCCCGCTGACGTAGGGTCGGTGGTGGAAGCACTCGTCCGCGGGTGTCGCGGCGATGCCGCCTACCCGGACACAGGCAAACTCCGTGTGTTTCCCGCCAAGTCCTGCCCCGAAACCCCTCCGGGAATGTGACGTACGCGACGAGTACCCCTCCCGGCCTGCATCAGGGGTCACAACAGGCGTAGCCTTTATTCCCGCTGTCCACCACCTTAGGAAGCGGAAGAGGGCGGTTGCCGCCGTGTCGCTACAGTCCCCCAACAGCTCGAGCATCTCGACCGACCACGAGGGGCAGGGAAAGAACCCTGCCGCCGCGTTCGGTCCCAATGAGTGGCTCGTCGACGAGATCTACCAGCAGTACCTCCAGGACCCGAACTCGGTAGACCGAGCCTGGTGGGACTTCTTCGCCGACTACAAGCCGGGCGCCACCACGGCGCCGGGCCAGCCGGCGGAGGGCGCTGCCCCCGACGCGGCCGCCCCGGCGCAGTCGACCCCGGCAGCGCCGCCCGCCGCCGCGCCGAAGCCGTCCGCCGCCGCCGACGCCGCGCCGGCCCCGGCCGCCCCGGCGAAGCCCGCCGCGAGCGCTCCGGCGCCCGCTCAGGCGGCCCCGGCCAAGAGCGCCCCGGCCAGGCCCGCCGCGAAGCCGGCGGCCGAGCCGGCCGCCGAGGCCACGGGCGGTCCCGAGTTCGTCACGCTGCGCGGCCCGTCGGCCGCCGTTGCGAAGAACATGAACGCCTCCCTGGAGCTGCCGACGGCCACGTCCGTCCGCGCGATCCCGGTGAAGCTGCTCTTCGACAACCGCATCGTGATCAACAACCACCTCAAGCGCGCCCGGGGTGGGAAGGTCTCCTTCACCCACCTCATCGGGTACGCGATGGTGCAGGCCCTCAAGGCCATGCCGTCGATGAACTACTCCTTCGCGCTGAAGGACGGCAAGCCGACGCTGGTCAAGCCCGAGCACGTCAACCTCGGTCTGGCCATCGACCTGGTGAAGCCGAACGGTGAGCGCCAGCTCGTCGTCGCCGCCATCAAGAAGGCCGAGACGCTGACCTTCTTCGAGTTCTGGCAGGCCTACGAGGACATCGTCCGCCGGGCCCGCGACAACAAGCTGACGATGGACGACTTCACCGGGGTCACCGCGTCGCTGACGAACCCGGGCGGCATCGGCACGGTCCACTCCGTGCCGCGGCTGATGCCCGGCCAGTCCATGATCATGGGCGTCGGCTCGATGGACTACCCCGCGGAGTTCCAGGGCACCTCCCAGGACGCCCTGAACAAGCTCGGTGTCTCCAAGGTCATGACGCTGACCAGCACCTACGACCACCGCGTGATCCAGGGCGCCGCCTCCGGCGAGTTCCTGCGGATCATGAACCAGCTGCTGCTCGGCGAGAACGAGTTCTTCGACGACATCTTCAAGTCGCTGCGGATCCCCTACGAGCCGGTCCGCTGGCTCAAGGACATCGACGCCTCGCACGACGACGACGTCACCAAGGCCGCCCGGGTCTTCGAGCTGATCCACTCCTACCGGGTCCGCGGCCACGTCATGGCCGACACCGACCCGCTGGAGTACCACCAGCGCAAGCACCCCGACCTCGACATCACCGAGCACGGCCTCACCCTGTGGGACCTGGAGCGCGAGTTCGCGGTCGGCGGATTCTCCGGCAAGTCCATGATGAAGCTGCGCGACATCCTGGGCGTGCTGCGCGACTCGTACTGCCGCACCACCGGCATCGAGTTCATGCACATCCAGGACCCCAAGCAGCGCCAGTGGATCCAGGACCGGGTCGAGCGCTCGCACAAGTCGCCCGAGCGCGAGGAGCAGCTGCGCATCCTGCGCCGGCTGAACTCCGCCGAGGCGTTCGAGACGTTCCTGCAGACCAAGTACGTCGGCCAGAAGCGCTTCTCGCTGGAGGGCGGTGAGTCCGTCATCCCGCTGCTGGACGCGGTCATCGACTCCGCGGCCGAGTCGCGCCTGGACGAGTGCGTCATCGGAATGGCCCACCGCGGCCGCCTCAACGTGCTCGCCAACATCGTCGGCAAGTCCTACGCGCAGATCTTCCGGGAGTTCGAGGGCAACCTCGACCCGAAGTCGATGCACGGCTCCGGCGACGTGAAGTACCACCTGGGCGCCGAGGGCACCTTCACCGGCCTGGACGGCGAGCAGATCAAGGTCTCGCTGACCGCCAACCCCTCCCACCTGGAGGCCGTCGACCCGGTCGTCGAAGGTGTGGCGCGCGCCAAGCAGGACATCATCAACAAGGGCGGCACGGACTTCACCGTCCTGCCGATCCAGCTGCACGGTGACGCGGCGTTCGCCGGCCAGGGTGTGGTCGCCGAGACGCTGAACATGTCCCAGCTGCGCGGTTACCGCACCGGCGGCACGGTGCACATCGTCATCAACAACCAGGTCGGCTTCACCGCCGCCCCGGAGTCGGCCCGCTCCTCCATGTACGCCACCGACGTGGCCCGCATGATCGAGGCGCCGATCTTCCACGTCAACGGTGACGACCCCGAGGCCGTCGTCCGCGTGGCCCGTCTGGCCTTCGAGTTCCGCCAGGCGTTCAACAAGGACGTGGTCATCGACCTGATCTGCTACCGCCGCCGCGGCCACAACGAGTCCGACAACCCGGGCTTCACCCAGCCGCTGATGTACGACCTGATCGACAAGAAGCGCTCGGTGCGCAAGCTCTACACCGAGTCCCTCATCGGTCGCGGCGACATCACGCTGGAGGAGGCCGAGCAGGCGCTGCAGGACTTCCAGGGCCAGCTGGAGAAGGTCTTCACCGAGGTCCGCGACGCCACGACGACGCCGGCCGCCCCCGAGGTGCCGCAGCCGAAGGCGGAGTTCCCGGTGTACGTCGACACCGCGATCTCCCAGGAGGTCGTCAAGCGGATCGCCGAGTCCCAGGTCAACATCCCCGAGCGGGTCACCGTCCACCCGCGTCTGCTGCCCCAGCTGCAGCGCCGCGCCGCCCAGGTCGAGGACAACACCATCGACTGGGGCATGGGCGAGACCCTCGCCATCGGCTCGCTGCTGATGGAGGGCACCCCGGTCCGGCTCGCCGGCCAGGACTCCCGCCGCGGCACCTTCGGCCAGCGCCACGCGGTGCTGGTGGACCGGGAGACCGGCGAGGACTACACCCCGCTGCTCTACCTCTCCGAGGACCAGGCCCGCTTCAACGTCTACGACTCGCTGCTGAGCGAGTACGCGGCGATGGGCTTCGAGTACGGCTACTCCCTGGCCCGCCCGGAGGCGCTGGTCATGTGGGAGGCGCAGTTCGGTGACTTCGTCAACGGCGCCCAGACGGTCGTCGACGAGTTCATCTCCTCGGCGGAGCAGAAGTGGGGCCAGACCTCCGGTGTGACCCTGCTGCTCCCGCACGGCTACGAGGGCCAGGGCCCGGACCACTCCTCGGCCCGGATCGAGCGCTTCCTCCAGCTGTGCGCGCAGAACAACATGACGGTCGCCGCGCCGACCCTGCCGTCGAACTACTTCCACCTGCTGCGCTGGCAGGTCCACAACCCGCACCACAAGCCGCTGGTCGTCTTCACCCCGAAGTCGATGCTGCGTCTGAAGGCCGCGGCGTCGAGGACGGAAGAGTTCATGACGGGCGGCTTCCGCCCCGTCATCGGTGACTCCACGGTCAAGCCCGAGGACGTCCGCAAGGTCATCTTCTGCTCCGGCAAGGTCTACTACGACCTGGAGGCCGAGCGGGAGAAGCGCGGCGCGACCGACACGGCGATCGTCCGTATCGAGCGGCTCTACCCGCTTCCCGGCAAGGAGCTCCAGGCGGAGATCGCCAAGTTCCCGAACGCCGAGAAGTACCTGTGGACCCAGGAGGAGCCGGCGAACCAGGGTGCGTGGCCGTTCCTCGGCCTCAACCTGATCGACCACCTCGACCTGGCCGTCGGCGCCGATGTGCCGCACGGCGAGCGGCTGCGCCGGATCTCCCGGCCGCACTCCTCGTCGCCGGCCGTCGGCTCCGCCAAGCGCCACCAGGCGGAGCAGGCGCAGCTGGTCGCGGAGGCCTTCGACGCCTGAGGCGCCGGGTCGCCGGGGTGACCGGTGCAGGACAGCGGAAGGGCCCGTCCCCCTGGGGCGGGCCCTTCCGCGTGCGCGGAGACCGACGGGACGGGCCGGCGGTGGTCACCGCTCCCTACACCTGGTGCAGCCACGACCGGAAGAACAGCACCAGGCCGACCGCCACCAGCGCCGACAGCGGCAGCGGCCACCAGCGGCGCCGCCGCCCGGACAACGTCTGCTCATTGGCCCGGTCGACGGCGACCATGCCGCGCAGCACTCCCAGCGCCGCCACCGCGACGGGCACGGCGACCGCGGCGTGGACCACCCAGGCACCCACCAGCGTGGGCCCGCCCCAGGAGTGCTGGTAGTCGTGCGCGTCGACCAGGGGATACAGCAGCCCGTTGAACAGTCCCTGGGCCGCCAACAACGCCACCGCCCATCCGAACAGCCCCAGCACGATCCCGCATGCCCCCTGTGCCGCATACGCCCCCCGGGGCTGCTTGACGCCCACCGCCAGCCTCCGGACCGAGGCCGGCAGCAGGCGCAGGCCCTTCCCTGCCGCCGCCCATGCGGAGGCGCCCACGAGACTGCCCGCCACGGAGGCCGGAGTGCTGCGGCGCGCCCCCTGGCGCTGTGTGGTGTCCATGCCGCCATCCAACCAACTCGCCCGCGGCGACCGCATCGTGTCAACGACCGGGGCCCTGCCCCCGGCACTCAGACGGGCTGCGGTTCGAAGTCCCAGTACGGGCGGCGGCGGCGCCGGGCGGACAGGGTGTGCGGGTGCTCGGCGCCCAGCGTCTCGGCGAGCTGCCCGATGGCCTCCTGTTCCAGCTTGGCCGCCTCCTGGCCGCGGCGCAGCGCCCGCAGGTCCTCGGCCAGCGCTGTCTTCGCGGACAGCGTCAGCGGATGGCTCTCCCCCAACGTGTCCTTCGCGCGCCGCAGGGTGGCCCGGCCCAGCTCCACCGCGCCCTCCTCGTCGTCCACCCGGCTGCGGGCGGCACCGGCGTTCAGCGCACAGCCCAGCGTCCAGGGGTGGTCGGGGCCCATCGCCTCGGTCATCCCGCGGAGGGCGGCCTCCGCGAGGTCCAGTGCCTCCGCCTGGTCCCCGAACTCGCCGCGGACCAGCCCGACATTGCCCAAGGTGCCGACGGTGTAGGGGTGACGCTCGCCGGCCAGCGCGCGATACCGCTCGGCGACCTCCTCGGCGAGGTCCCGGGCGTGCCCCAGATCGCCGTGCTCGCGCAGGAAGGTGGCGTGGTCCGCACGCACCATCAGCGTCTCGGGGTGGCGCGGCCCCTGCACCCGGCGGGAGCGCTCGACGAGGTCGGCCAGCAGGGCGGCGGCCCGGGTGACCTCGCCGGAGCGGCGCAGGCACAGCGCGAGGTTGTGCTCGGCGCGCAGCGTCTGCGGGGTGTGCGCGCCCATCACCTGCAGATGCAGCCGGGCGTTGAGCTCCTGGGCGGAAGCGGCGTCGCGGTAGCGGCCGAGCAGCCGCAGGGTGCGGGCGTACGCGGTGCCCGCGTTGAGCGTCAGATGGTGCCGGGTGCGCAGTTCGCGCTCCCGGAAGTCCAGCACCTCGCGGTGCGTGACCAGGGCCTCTTCGTACCGGCCGAGCAGCGTGAGGACATTGCCGAGGTTGTGCCGCGAGGAGAGGGTGCGGGGCGCCTCCGGGCCCAGGAGTTCGGTGTAGGCGCGCCAGACGGCGTCGAAGAGCTCGTACGCCTGCGCGTAGGAGCCGAGCGCCATCAGTGTCCCGGCCAGACCGTCCTGGGCCCGCAGCAGATCGGCGTCGGAGGGCCCGCGCTCGGTGGCGAGCTGGTCGACGACGGCGCTGCCGACGGCCTCGGCCTCACGGTAGCGGCCGAGCCGGCGCAGCATGTTGGCGTGCTGGTGGGTGAGGACGAGCATGGTGCGCTGGGTGGCGGCGAGCCGGGTGCGCCAGCGGGACATGAACTGTTCGCACAGCCGCAGGCCCATCCGGTATTCGCCGCGGACCCGCAGATATTCGACGCAGTTGAGCAGCAGCTGCTGGACGGCCGGTTCGGGGCTGTCGAGGACGCCGGCCGGTTCCAGATGCGGGATCAGCTCGGCGTAGCGCTCCCAGTAGCGGGTGTCGGAGGGGTTCTGCGGATCGGCGGTGACCAGCACCCGGCAGGCCGTCGCCGACATCTGGTCGCGCTCGTCCTCGGACATGTCGCTGCGCAGGAACCGGTGGTAGAGCCGGTGCATCAGCGCGGTCTCCACGGCCGGGTCGGCGTCCTCGGAGACCTGGTAGTCGAGGCGTACGGCGGTGGACTCGGTCAGCCGGCGCAGCGCGGTGTTCCAGCTGATCGGCTCGGCGGCCAGGTCGGCGAGGTGTTCGGGCAGGTCGCCGCGGCGAGCCTGGGCGAGCATCGGGACGGGGATGGTGTCCGGGGCGAAGAACGCGAAGAGCTTGAGGAGTTCGACCGCCGCGGGGCTGCGCTCGCGCAGCGTGTTGAGGGTTATGGCCCAGCTGGTCTGGAAGGCCATGGGGTAGTCGGAGGAGATCCGGATGCCGACGAGGCTGGGCTCACCGCGCCGGATCAGCTCGATGTACTCCTTGGGGGACATCGGGTTCGCGTCGAGCCAGGCCGCGGTCTGGGCGAGCAGCAGCGGCAGGTCCTGGACGGCGTCGGAGAGCAGATCGGCTTCCATCGGGGTCAGCCGCGGCGCGCGCCGCCGGGCGTAGGCGACGCTCTCGACGCGGTCGAAGGGCGGCACCTCGATCTCCTGGGCGCTGCCGGAGCCCGACCAGTCGCGGGTGAGGGTGGTGATCAGGACGTGCCCCCGGCCGTCGGGGACCAGGTCCTCGATCTGCTCCATGTCGTCGGCGCTGTCGAAGATCAGCAGCCAGCGGCGGTAGGGGCGGCCGACGCGGAGCGCTTCGTGGACGGCGCGGATGCGGTCGCCCAGCTCCCGGCCGACGGGGAGCCCGAGCCGGGTGGCGAGTTCGGCGAGCTGCTCGCGGGCGGCGCCGCGGTTGGTGGCGCTGATCCACCACACCACGTCGTAGTCGTTGCCGAAGCGGTGGGCGTACTCGGCGGCGATCTGGCTCTTGCCGACGCCGGAGGTGCCGTAGAGCGCGAGCCGGGTCTCCAGCGGCGGGCCCGAGCCGGTCTGGGAACCGGCCAGCTTGCCGTGCAGTTCTTCGAGCACGCCGTCGCGGCCGGTGAAGCGGTTGTTGCGGCGTGGGATGTTCCACACCTCGGGCGGGTCGTTCGGGAAGCGGGGCGCGCCGGGCCCGTCCTCGTCCACGGGTCGGTGCGGCGCCGCGATGCCCAGCCGCGTCAGCACCCGGCGGTTGGCCTCGCGCGCGTCAAGGTCGCGCAGGTCGGCGGGGCGCAACAGGGACGCCGTGGCGGGCAGGCTCTGGGTGGCCACGCTCACCGCGGCGAACCGGTCGGCGTGCGGGGGCACCACTTCCCGCAGCGCGGCCGTCCACTCGTCCGGAGTCTTGGGGCCCAGCCGGAAGTACCAGTCGTCCAGCACGATCAGCAGCCGGCCCTCGGCCTCCAGCAGGCCGGTCAGCTCCTGTGCCAGCGCGGTGTCCGCCTGCGGGTCCCAGCGCAGCATGGTGGTGCCGTGGCCCTGCTGCTCCAGCTGGTGGGAGATCCACGCGGCCCAGGGGCGGGTGAAGCCGGCATAGCTGATGGTGATGTGTGCGCTGGAGCGGGCGGGATCGGAAGAACCAGAAGAACCAGAAGAAGTGGCCTGACCGACCATGCGACCGTCTCCCTGGGATGCGATGGTGCGCGCGTGCGCAGGCTGTTTCCTCAGGCACGCCCTGGCTTTTTGGCACGATAGCCCAAGTGTCCCTCCTGGTGGCGACAGTGCGTCAGGTCGTGTGAGGGTGCCGCCAGTTGGGCGTGACCTCGGCCTTGAGACGGGCCGCGATGTGCCGGATCAGGCGTTCCAGGTCGGCGCAGTAGACGGAGGGGTTGCCGAACCCGGTGCCGTCGGCGCGGTAGCGGTGGGCGTAGTTGCCGCCGCCGCACACCTCCACCAGGGCGCAGCCGCGGCACCGGTCGCCCAGGCCGTCCCGGCCGGTGCGGCGGGCGGCCATGCCGGGGTGTGCCAGGGCCTGGTCGAAGGTGTGCCGGAAGACGTCGAGGCCGGTGGCCGCGGCGCCCTCGTAGGCGGATTTGAGCGAGTCCACCTGTTCGATGGCGCCGTCGGTGTCCACGATCACGGCGACGACCGGCGAGAGGCCGACCGCCTCGCTGGAGCTGGGGCGGCCCAGGAGCAGGCCGAGGATCTCGGTGAAGACCCGTACCCGGGGTCCGGGGCCGCCGTCCCACCACAGGTCGAAGACGGTGCACAGCCAGTCGCCGTACGGGGTGCGGCCGGCCGGGCCCGAGGCCCTGCCGGGGGTGGCGGGCGGCGGGCTGGACCAGTTGGCGTGCGGGAGGAGGAAGTCGAGCATCGGGGGGCCCAGTGCGCGCAGCGAGCCGTAGACCTCGGCGGGGTCGGCGGTGATGTCGATGGTGCACAGGATCCCGGCGAAGACCTCGGGCCGGTCGTGGAGCAGGGCCGCGGCGCGGGAGACCGCGGGCCAGGAGGGCCGTCCGGCGTGGTCGACCCGGCGGCGGTTGAGGCCGGGGGTGCCGCCGTCGACGCTGAGGCCGAGGCGGAACCCGGTGGCGCCGAGGGTGTCGATGATGTCCGCGGTCAGCAGCGTCCCGTTGGTCTGGACGCCGAAGTCGGCGGTGCAGCCGGCGGGCAGCGCGGCGCGGACGGCGGCGGCCTGGTCCAGGAGCGGGCCGGGGCCGGTGAGCAGCGGCTCCCCGCCGTGCAGATCGATCCGCACCGCGCGCAGCCGGTGGGTGCGGGCGTGTTCGGCGATGCGCCGGGCGGTCTGCCGGACGGTCGCCGCCGGGACGGTCCGCGGGCGGGTGCGCCAGCTGCGGTCGGGGCCGGCGTAGATGTAGCAGTAGGTGCAGGCGAGGTTGCAGCGGCTGTGGACCTTCAGGACGAACTGCCGGAAGGGCACCACGGCGGTCGGGCCGGTCGTCTCCCCCGCCACGGCGTCGCCCCCTGCCCTCGTCCCCTCGTCGGCGGTCGGGCCGGTCAACTCCCGCCCGTCGTCTCATACATGGCTCTGCCGCCGATCGAAGAACCGAGTGCCCCCGGCAACTGGCCGGTTCCCTTGCACGTTTGCCCAAAAACAACCGTCCCTGACCGTCAATGCCAGGCTTTTTCCGGGCCGTCCTCGTAGTACGCCACGGCGTCCTCCGCCGACGGCCAGTTGCGCAGCAGCAGCGCCGCCACCTCGCCCAGTACCGGATGCTCCGTCCGCGCCGCGAGAACGCCCACGTCAACCCCGGCGAAGTCCGGCAGCCGCTCGGCCGACGGCCCCGGTGGGTCCGTCACCGCCGGTTCGGTGCGGGGGGTAGTCGCCACGCTGCTCTCCTCTGGGCCGGCTGGACGGGTGTGTTCCCGGACTCCCGTCCGCAGAAACACGTGCGCTGAGGGACGGTCGGGCCGCCGGACGGGCCGCCGGGTGCGGTCAGGCGGCGGATTCGAGGGCACGCATACGGGCGCGGGTGCGCTGGGCCTCCTGGCCGGTGTCCTCGCCGGCGCGCTGCCACTGCTCCCAGCTCTCGCGGTAGGCGTGCAGCGCGGAACGGGACCCCGCGGTGACCTCCAGGACCTCGCCGCGGCGGTGGTGGGCGCGGGCGGCCAGCAGGGCGCTGCCGGCGCGCCGGGCGGCCGCGGCGGCGCGGCGGTAGCAGGCGGCGGCGCGGTCATGGCGATCCCGGGAGTCGAAGCGGCGGTCCAGCAGCAGCTGGACGTCGCCCACTTCGAGCCAGGCCTCGGCCGACACCGCGGCGGGGACGTCGGCGCCCCGGGCGGCCAGCTCCAGGATCCAGTCGGCCTCGTGCAGATCGGCGAGCGAGGGCTGACGTTCGTAGCGCAGCCGCAGGGCGCGGCCGAACAGCAGCCGGTGGTTGCCGAGGTCCGCGTCCTGCGGCGCGACCCGGCCCAGCGCCTCGCGCAGCACATGCACCGCCTCGTTGGCCAGCCGCTTGCCGGGCCCGTCGGCCGGCTCCTGCCGGGCGCGCAGCAGCAGCGCCGCACCGCGCTCGGCGAGCAGCGCACTGTGCTCGGGCGAATCGGGGGTGGTCAGCCGGAGCGCGGCGGCCAGCGCGGCGATGGCGGCGTCCAGGGCGGGCAGCGCGCCGGTGCGGGTGTGCACCGCGCGCTGGGCGGCGGCGGTACGGCGCAGGCTGTCCGCCTCCAGGGCCCGGTCGTCGAGGGCACGGGCCATCGCCCGGGCGCGTTCGAGGATCGGCAGGACGGACGGCAGCCCCGCGCCGCCGTTCAGCTGGCGGGCCGCCGCCAGGTCGAGCAGCGTCCGGCACACCAGCCGGTCGGCGGCGCTGCCGCGGCGGCGCAGCAGCACGACGGCGGTGTCGAGGTCGTCGGCGGCGCGTACGGCGAGTGCCTCGGCGGCGCGGGGGTCCGCGGGGTGGCCGCCGGCGGCCCGGCGGGCCTGGTCGAGCAGCACCCCGCCGCGGGCGGCGTAGACCTCGCCGGGCACCTCCTCGCCGCTGGGCCACTGGTCGAGGAGGGTGGTCAGGGAGCACTCGGCCTCGTCGAGCGGGTCGGGGTCCGGCACGGCCACCGGGGCACCGGCCGCGGCGGCGGCTGGCTCGGGAGCCGGTGCGGGCAGCGCGGCCAGCCGGCGCAGCACCTCGGTGCGCAGCACCATGCTCTCCAGGACGCGGGGGTCGAGCAGGCTCATCAGCCCGCAGGCGGCGTGCAGCCGGCGGGCGACGTCGGCCAGCGCGTCGCGCTCCTCGTCCGGGGTGCCCTCGGCCCGGCGCTCCTGGGCGCGGGCATGGCCGACCTGGCCCAGCACGATCAGCGCCCGGGTGCGCTCGGCCTCCCGGCCGGCGGCGGCGCCCTCCTGGTCGCCGGCGGCCGGCTCGGCCGCCGTGGCCCGTTCCGCGGCGCGCACCGCCCGCTCCGCCTCCTCCAGGGCGTCCGGCTGGCCCCAGGTCGCCCAGGCGTGCAGCAGGGCGCGCGCGAGGTCCGTACCGGCCTCCGGCAGGCGGACGGCGGCGACGCGCAGCAGCCGGACGGCCTCGATCAGGTCCCGGACGGTCCGTTCCTGTTCGTAGCGCTCCAGGAGGGCGGCGCCCTCCGCAG
>NZ_SDIG01000058.1:0-33909 GCF_004122755.1 Streptomyces sp. TM32 | reverse complement strand
CCCCTCCCGTTGTGGGGTGGGAAGAAGGCCGGTGGGAGCGAACGTGGCTGGTCCAGCGCGCCTGACAGGCGTACAGAAACGACCAACGATGGCCCGCCCCCACTCACCGTCACTCACTCCCCCACGGGAGGGGACGGGCCGGAGGGGCCTGTTGTGTGGACGTAAAGCGAAGCAGTCCACACAACAGGCCCCGGAGGCCCGTCACCGCACCCAACACCCACCCGGCCCGCCGCAGGCGCAACGGCGAGAACACCCACGGCGGGCCGGCCGACAACGTGCGGCGGCGCCGCAAAGCACAACGGCGGGCGCACCGCGAAGCGGGCGACAAACGGCGAGAGACTCGCACGGCGGGAAAGCCGACAACGTGGGAAGCCACCCAGCGGCTACGCGTCCAACGTCACCGTGAACGAGAAGCGGTCGCCACGGTAGTGGATCCGGGCCACATCGACCGCGCGGCCGTCCTCGTCGTAGGTGATACCCGTGTAGTGCAGGATCGGGCTGAGCAGCGGGATCTGCAGCAGCCGGGCGGTCTCCGGGTCGGCCAGCCGGGCCTCGACGGTGTCGGTGATCCGGCTGATCCGTACGCCCACGGCGTCCCGCAGCACCTTCGTCATCGGCCAGCGCGTCAGGTCCGCCGGGTCGATCCGGGCGGCGACCTCGGGCCGTACGTAGTTGTGTGCGTGGTTGGTCGGCTCGCCGGTCTCCTCGTCGCTGCGCAGCCGGCGGAAGCCTGTCACCTCGGCCAGGCCGGGGAAGTGCTCGGACAGTTCGGACGGCACGGTGGTGGGGCCGTGGCCCAGCAGCTCGGTGCTCATCCCGGACTGCTGGGCCACGATCGCGTCCACGGAACCCAGCAGCCGCACCGGCGCCCCGCGCTGGGCGCTCGGTTCGATGAAGGTGCCACGGCGCCGGTGCCGGCTGATCAAGCCCTCCGCCTCCAGCTCCTTGAGGGCCTGGCGCATGGTCAGCACGCTCACGCCGTAGTGCGCGGCGAGCGCGTCCTCGGTGGGCAGGCGCAGCGGCGCCTCGGGGGAGCGGCCGAGTATGGAGGCGCGCAGCGACTGCGAGACCTGGTACCACAGCGGCAGCTTGCGGTTCAGGTCGAGCGAGTCGGGAGCGAAGGTGGTCACGAGGTCTTCCCCGGTGTCACGGGCGGAAATGGCGCTGGAGACCCTGCCATACGTCGTCGTAGCCGTGCTGCAGATGGCCGGCGTCCCGGGCCTGTTCGGTGAGGGTCAGCGGCCAGCGGGTCTCGAACATGAAGGCCAGGCCGTCGTCGACCTTCTGCGGCTGCAGCTCGGCGGCGCTCGCCCGGTCGAAGGTCTCCCGGTCGGGCCCGTGCGCCGACATCATGTTGTGCAGCGAGCCACCGCCGGGCACGAACCCCCCTTCTCCGGCCGTCTTCGCGTCGTAGGCCCCCTCGATCAGGCCCATGTACTCGGTCATCACATTGCGGTGGAAATACGGCGGCCGGAAGGTGTCCTCGCCGACCAGCCAGCGCGGCGCGAAGACCACGAAGTCCACGCCCGCCAGCCCCGGGGTGTCGGAGGGGGAGGTCAGGACGGTGAAGATCGAGGGGTCGGGGTGGTCGTAGCTGATCGAGCCGAGGACGTTGAAGCGGCGCAGGTCGTAGACGTACGGGACGTGGTTGCCGTGCCAGGCGACGACGTCCAGCGGTGAGTGGTCGTAGGTCGCCGTCCAGAGGTGGCCGCAGAACTTGTTGACGACCTCGACCGGGCCCTCGACGTCCTCGTAGGCGGCGACCGGCGCGCGGAAGTCCCGGGCGTTCGCGAGGCCGTTGGCGCCGATCGGGCCGAGGTCGGGGAGCTGGAAGGGCCGGCCGTAGTTCTCGCAGACATAGCCGCGGGCTGTCGGGTGCTGCCCGTCGGACGCGGCGTCCAGCAGCTCGACGCGGAAGCGGACACCGCGCGGGACGAGGGCGACCTCGCCCGGTTCGGCGCGCAGCAGGCCGAGTTCGGTGCGCAGCAGCAGCGCGCCGCGCTCCGGGACGATCAGGAGCTCACCGTCCGCGGAGCTGAACACCCGGCGGTCCATGGAGGTGTTGGCGCAGTACAGGTGCACGGCCATGCCGGTGCGCTGCGTGGCGTCGCCGTTGCCGCCCAGCGTCCACAGGCCGTCGAGGAAGTCCGCCGGGCCCGCGGGATCGGGCAGCGGGTTCCAGCGCAGCCGGTTGGGGTCGGGGACGCAGTCGGTGAACGGCGCCGAGCGCAGGGCGCCCTGCGCGGCGCGGACGAACGGCGGATGGGCGGCCGACGGGCGGATGCGGTAGAGCCAGGAGCGGTGGTTGCGCTCGCGTGGTTCGGTGAACGCCGAGCCGCTCAGCTGCTCGGCGTAGAGGCCGAGCGGGGCGCGCTGGGGGGAGTTGCGGCCGATCGGCAGCGCACCCGGGACGGCCTCCGAGCTGTGCTCATTGCCGAAGCCGGTGGTGTACGCCAGCGCCTCGGCCGCTTTCCGCGCCTGCTCGTTGTCCGTGCCTGCCATCGCGTGCTCCCGCCGCTCAAGGAATCCTATGCATGACCTTAGGATTGCGGCAGGGGGCCGTCAACGGAGACTCCCGGCCGCGCGGCCGGAACGTCACGGTTGCGCACCGGCGGCCCGGTCGCCGGGCAGGATGGATGGGTGCAGCAGCCCACTCCGCGCTCCGTCCCGCCGCCCGGCTCCCTCCGCCGCGCCCCCGTCCAGCAGCGCAGCGCCCAGCGCCTGGCCCGGATCCTCGATGCCTGCGCCCACGTCCTGGAGGAGAGCGGGTACGAGAACCTGAGCACCCGCTCCGTGGCTGTCCGCGCCGGTGTCCCGATCGGCTCCGTCTACCGCTTCTTCCCCAACAAGCGCGCCATGGCCGAGGCCCTCGCCCGGCGCAATCTCAATGCCTACGCGGACCGCATCACCGCCCGGCTGACCACACCGGCCGATGCGTCGTCGGGGTGGCGCCGGGCGATGGACGTGGTCATCGACGAGTACCTCGCCATGAAGCGGACGGTGCCGGGCTTCGCCCTGGTGGAGTTCACCGTTCCCGCCCCGCGCGCCGCCCGGCAGGCCAACTACGAGGTGGCCGACCGGCTGCTCGCCCTGTTCGCCGGACCGCTCGGCCTGGACACCGGCGACGAGCGGCTGCGCACCTCCTTCCTGGTGGGCGTCGAGACCGCCGACGCGCTGCTCCAGCTCGCCTTCCGTACGGATCCGGAAGGGGATCCGGCGATCGTCGCGGAGACCAAGCTCCTGCTGCGGGCCTATCTGGCGCGCTATCTGGACGGCGAGGGCGACGGCGGCGAGGGCGACGGCTGCGACGGTGACGGAGACGGTGGCGATGCCGGCGAGGGCGCGGGGTAGGGGGGCGGCGACGCGGTGGATGCGGGGGAGGGGTGAGGACAGCAGACCCCAGGAGATCCACATTGACCTGGGGTTTTGCTCGTATTGCTCGCGCGTCAAGACCTTGTTAACAAAAGTTTGCGGGACCTAACGTCGGCCCAACCGCCACCCCCGGCAGATGTTCAAGGGCGAACGTGAGGTACCCCCAATGCTGACGATCCTCGGATTCGTCATGATCGCCACCTTCCTGGTGCTGATCATGATGAAGAAGATGTCACCCATGGCAGCACTCGTGCTGATCCCGGCGCTGTTCTGCGTCCTGGTCGGCCAGGGCGCGCACCTGGGCGACTACGTCCTCAAGGGCATCGGCGACCTGGCCCCCACGGCCGCGATGCTGATGTTCGCCATCATCTACTTCGGGGTGATGATCGATGTCGGCCTCTTCGACCCGGTCGTCCGCGGCATCCTGAGGTTCTGCAAGGCCGACCCGGTCCGCGTGGTGGTCGGCACGGCGCTGCTCGCCGCGATCGTCTCGCTCGACGGTGACGGCTCCACCACCTTCATGATCACCGTCTCGGCGCTCTACCCGCTCTACAAGCGGCTGAAGATGAGCCTGGTGGTCATGACCGGCGTCGCCGCCACCGCCAACGGCGTGATGAACACCCTCCCCTGGGGCGGCCCGACCGCCCGCGCCGCCACCGCGCTCAAGCTCGACGCCGGCGACATCTTCGTCCCGATGATCCCCGCCCTGGCCGTCGGCCTGGTCGCGGTCTTCGCCCTCGCCTACGTCCTCGGCCGGCGCGAGCGCAAGCGGCTGGGCGTGCTGACCCTCGGCGACACCCGGGTGGTGACCGAGGCCGCGGACGAGCAGGAGAGCGAGCAGGTCCTGGTCGGCGCGGGCGCCGTCGGTGCGGGCGGCGTCCCGGCGGGCGGCTCGCGCACCTCCGGCGGCACCGGCACCGGCACCGGTTCCGGCGCCGCGCCGTCCGCCGGTGGCCCGCGGGACGCGGACGACGGCCTCCAGACCCTGGACCCGCACCGTGCCACGCTGCGCCCCAAGCTCTACTGGTTCAACGCCGCGCTCACCGTCGCACTGCTCACCCTGCTGATCCTGCAGGCGCTGCCGATCCCGGTGCTCTTCCTGCTCGGCGCCGCCCTCGCGCTCACCGTCAACTTCCCGCACATGAAGGACCAGAAGGCCCGGATCGCCGCGCACGCCGAGAACGTCCTCAACGTCTCCGGCATGGTCTTCGCCGCCGCCGTCTTCACCGGGGTGCTCACCGGCACCGGGATGGTCGAGCACATGGCCCGCTGGCTGGTCAGCGGCATCCCCGACGCGCTCGGCCCGCACATGGGCATCGTCACCGGCGTCCTCAGCATCCCGCTGACCTACTTCATGTCCAACGACGGCTTCTACTTCGGCATCGTGCCGATCCTCGCCGAGGCCGGTGCCGCCCACGGCGTGGCCCCCGTCGAGATCGCCCGGGCCTCCCTCGTCGGCCAGGCCCTGCACATGTCCAGCCCGCTGGTCCCCGCCGTCTACGTCCTCGTCGGCATGGCGAAGGTCGAGTTCGGCGACCACACCAGGTTCACCGTCAAATGGGCCGCGCTGACCTCCCTCGTGGTCCTGGGGGCGGGGCTGCTCTTCGGCATCCTCTAGCCGCATCAAGGGACGTTTCGGACGCACCGTAGGCTCGTTCCCGCCGTCACCCGGGCCGGGTGACGGCGGGCTCCCTGGCGTAGCTAAAACTACCGGCGCTAGTTTGGAGGCCGGAAGAACATCGACGGCAGGGGAGGACCACGACGTGAAGCAGCACGACGCGATGTACATCGACGGAAGCTGGCGGCCCGCCGCCGGCAGCGACACGATCGAGGTCGTCAACCCGGCCGACGAGCAGGTCATCGCCACCGTCCCGGCCGGCTCCGCGGCGGACGTGGACGCCGCCGTACGCGCCGCCCGCGCCGCCCTGCCGGGCTGGGCCGCCACCCCGCCCGAGGAGCGCGCGGACCGGCTGGCCGCGCTGCACGGCCGGCTCACGGCGCGCGCCGAGGAGATCGCCGGGACCATCACCGCCGAACTCGGCTCGCCGCTCGCCTTCAGCACGGCGGTGCACGCCGGGGTGCCGCTGGCGGTCAGCGCGTCCTACGCCGAACTCGCCCGTACGCACGCCTTCGAGGAGAAGATCGGCAACTCCACGGTGCTGCACGAACCGGTCGGGGTGGTGGGCGCGATCACGCCCTGGAACTACCCGCTGCACCAGATAGTCGCCAAGGCCGCCCCGGCCCTCGCGGCCGGCTGCACGATGGTGCTCAAGCCCGCCGAGGACACCCCGCTGGTGGCGCAGCTGTTCGCCGAGTGCGTCGACGAGGCCGGGATACCCGGCGGGGTCTTCAACCTCGTCACCGGCCGCGGCCCGGACGCCGGGCAGGCCCTCGCCGGACACGACGGGGTCGATCTGGTCTCCTTCACCGGCTCGACGGCCGTCGGCAGGCAGATAGGCGCGCTCGCGGGCGCCGCGGTCAAGCGGGTGGCCCTGGAACTCGGCGGCAAGTCCGCCAATGTCATCCTGCCCGGCGCCGACCTGGCGAAGGCGGTCGGCGTGGGCGTCGCCAACGTGATGGCCAACTCCGGCCAGACCTGTAGCGCCTGGACCCGGATGCTGGTCCACCGGGACCATTACGCCGAGGCCGTCGAGCTGGCGGCCGCCGCGGTCGCCAAGTACGTGCCCGGCGAGCGGGTCGGCCCGCTGGTCAACGCCCGCCAGCAGGGCCGGGTCCGCGGCTACATCGAGCAGGGCATCGCCCAGGGCGCGCGGGTCGTGGCGGGCGGCCCGGAGCCGGTCGACGGGCCCGGCTATTACGTCCGGCCGACCGTCTTCGCGGACGTCACCCCGGAGATGACCATCGCCCAGGAGGAGATCTTCGGCCCGGTCCTGACGATCCTGAAGTACCAGGACGAGGACGACGCCGTCCGGATCGCCAACGGCACCGTCTACGGTCTGGCCGGCGCGGTCTGGGCGGGTGACGACGCCGAGGCGGCCGCGTTCGCCCGCCGGCTGGACACCGGCCAGGTCGACATCAACGGCGGCCGCTTCAACCCCCTCGCCCCGTTCGGCGGTTACAAGCAGTCCGGCATCGGCCGGGAACTGGGGCCGCACGGCCTGGCCGAATATCTCCAGACCAAGTCGCTCCAGTTCTGACCGGCCGGGCTGCGGGAGGCCCCCGCCTCCCGCAGCCCGACAGCCCCTTGCCCCGTCCTCCCGCACCGAGGAGATCCAGTGGTCCGCGCCGCCGTACTGTCCGCCGTCAACGCCCCGCTCCAGGTCACCGAGATCGACCTGCCCGCACCCGGCCCCGGCCAGGTCCGGATCAAGCTCGCCGCCGCCGGCGTGTGCCACTCCGATCTGTCGCTGTCCAACGGGACCCTGCGCCAGCCCGCCCCCGCCGTCCTCGGGCACGAGGGCGCGGGCACCGTGACCGCCGTCGGTCCCGACGTGACCACGGTGGCCCCCGGCGACCAGGTCGTCCTCAACTGGGCGCCGTCCTGCGGCGACTGCCACTTCTGCTCCCTGGCCGAGCCCTGGCTGTGCGCCGACGCGGGCCTCGCCGCGCACTCCCCGTACGCCACCCTCGCCGGCGACGCCACCGCGCTCTACCCCGGCCTGGGCACCGCCGCGTTCGCCGAGGAGACCGTGGTGCCCGCGCGGGCCGCGCTGCCGCTGCCGGACGGGGTACCGCTCGCCGACGCCGCACTGCTCGGCTGCGCGGTGCTCACCGGCTGGGGCGCGGTCCACCACAGCGCCCGGGTGCGGGCGGGGGAGTCGGTCGTGGTCTTCGGCGTCGGCGGGGTGGGCCTGGCCACGCTCCAGGCGGCGCGGATCGCGGGTGCCGGTCCGATCGTGGCCGTGGACGTCTCGCCGGCGAAGGAGGAGCTGGCCCGCGCGGCCGGCGCCACCGAGTTCGTGGTGGCCGGGGACGCCGCGTTCTTCGAGAAGGAGGGCGCCAAGCGGATCCGCAAGCTCACCGGGGGCGTCGGTGCCGATGTCGCCATCGAGTGCGTGGGCCGCGCCGAGACCATCCGCACCGCCTGGTCGGCGACCCGCCGCGGCGGCCGTACGACGGTCGTCGGCATCGGCGGCCAGGAGCAGCAGGTGACCTTCTCCGCCCTGGAGCTCTTCTACTTCGGCCGGACGCTCTCCGGCTGTGTCTACGGCAACAGCGACCCCGCCCGCGATCTCCCCGTCATCGCCGGCCACGTCCGCTCCGGCGCGCTCGATCTCTCCGCGCTGGTCACCGAGCGGATCGGCCTCGACGGCATCCCGGCCGCGTTCGACGCGATGCTGGCGGGCAAGGGCGGGCGGGCGCTGGTCGTCTTCTAGACGGCGCTGTTCTTCACGGCGGCAACGAAGGACCCCCAGGCGGTGGCGCTGAAGACGAGCGCGGGCCCTTGGGGGTTCTTGCTGTCACGTACGGGGACGAGGGCGGGGAGGTTGTCGGCTATCTCGATGCACTCGCCGCCGTTGGAGTTGCTGTAGCTGCTCTTGCGCCAGTTGGCGGCGGTGAGGAAGTCGTCGGAGACTTCGATGCAGTTGCCGCCGTCCGAGTTGCTGTAGGAGCTCTTACGCCACGTCGCGCTGCTCAGGTCGATGGCTCGCACGGCATTTCCTCCAACAATCGCGTGATGAACTTCTGCGACTCGGCCGGGGACAACGCCAAGTCGCGCACCGCATCATATCTGCGCTGCAAACGCTCAACCCTGTGGTTTTCTTCGATCAGTTCCCCGCGTACGTCGGTCTCGACGTACGCCACGGTACTGCCGTCCAGCAGCCGCAGGAACATCACATCCGTGCTGTCCAGGCCATGCAGGCCAGTGCCGAACGGCAGCACATGAAGCGTGATGTTCGGGCGCTCCGACGCGTCCACCAGGTGCTGCAACTGCTCCCGCCACTCCAGCGGATTGCGCAGCGAGTTCCGCAGCACGGCTTCGCAGAGGATGACGCGGAACGGCGGTGGGTCGTCGCCCTCCAGCAGATTCCGCCGGTCCACCCGCGCGTCCACCTGCTCGTCCAGCTCTTTGCCTCTGTGGCCGCCCGCCGCAAGCGCTTCGCGTGCGTACGCAGCCGTCTGAAGCAGCCCCGGCGGCCTCCTCACGGAGTACTGCCACAGGCTCATCGCTTCCCGCTCCAGCGACATATAGCGGCGGTACTGCTCCTTGAACTGCGTAGGATCCCCCACCGCCAACTCCCACAGCGTCAGCAGCCATTCCTCCGTCCCGTAGTGCTGGGCGAGCGCTTCCACCACCTCCGGGCTGCCGATGGTCTTCCCGCTCTCCATCTTCCCGAACAGCGATGCGTCCCAGCCCAGCACCTCACCGAGCTTCCGCAGGCTGTCGCCCTTCTGTGCACGCAGTAAGCGCAGTTCCTCCGCGAACCGCTTGCGCGGCTCCTTGCTCCGTCCGGTGACGACCCTTCGCGGCGGCATGGGACCTCCTCCACAACCGGCCGATTCCCGTAATGGCCAGAACACTTACGGTAGTCATCCCTTGGTGGACCGCGCAGGGAATTGCAGCGCCAATCCGTCCACCAGTGCTTGCAGCCCGGTCTCGAACGCGCCCTCGTCCACCTGCCGTTGATGCTCCGCCAGCAGATGGGCCTGGCCCAGATGCGGATAGTCGGCGGGGTCGTAGGCGCTCGGGTCGTCGACGAAACCGCGGGCGAACGAGCCCAGCGCGGAGCCGGCGACGAAGTAGCGGACCATCGCACAGACCCGGGTGGCCTGGGCGGGCGGCCAGCCCGCCTCGACCATGCCGCCGAATGCCGCGTCGGCCATCTTCAGCCCGGCGGGGCGGCGGCCGGGCCCCTGGGCGAGGAACGGCACGATGTGCGGATGGGCGGCGAGCGCCGCGCGGTAGGAGCGGGCCCAGCCGAGCAGCCCGGCGCGCCAGTCCCCGCCCGTCTCCAGCGCCGACACATCGACCTCGGCGATGATCGTGTCGGCCACCGCGTCGAGGATCTCGTCCTTGGTCGTGAAGTGGTGGTAGAGGGACGGCCCGCTCACCCCCAGCTCCGCCGCCAGCCGCCGGGTGGAGAGCGCCGCCAGCCCCTCGGAGTCGACGAGCGCCAGCGCGGCGGAGACGATGCGCTCGCGGCTCAGCAGGGGCTTGCGGGGTCGGGCCATGACGCACATGGTAGAGGCCGTCCGGTGAAAACTAGCAGTGCTCAGCAACCGCCCCGCCTGCACCCGCCGGACCCTAAGCGCTTGCTCAGCGGCGCGATATGGTGTTCGATCCGTCAGTGGAGGGTCCCTGGTGGATCGAGGAGCGGGGAGCGCGATGGGTGCGGCGGCAGAACGGGCCGAAGAGGAGAACGAGGAATGGGCCGGGGTGACCCCGGACGCCGCGCGACGGCTGGTCGGTGCCGCCGTCGAGGCCTTCGCGGAGCGCGGCTACCACGCGACCACCACCCGTGACATCGCCGGCCGGGCCGGTATGAGCCCGGCCGCGCTCTACATCCACTACAAGACGAAGGAAGAGCTGCTCTACCGGATCAGCGGCATCGGCCACGAAAAGGCGCTGCGCATCATGGGCGCCGCCGCCGAGGCCGGGGGCAGCGCCACCGAGCGGCTGCGCGACGCCGTGCGCACCTTCGCCCGCTGGCACGCCGAGCACCACACCACCGCCCGGGTCATCCAGTACGAGCTCCAGGCGCTGAGCCCCGAGCACTACACCGAGATCACCGGTCTGCGCCGCAAGACCGACCGGCTGCTGCGGCAGATCATCCAGGACGGCGCGGACAGCGGGGAGTTCCGGGCCGACGACGTCCCGGGTACCACCCTCGCGGTGCTGTCGCTGTGCGTGGACGTCGCCCGCTGGTTCACGGCCGACGGCCCGCGCACGCCGGACGAGGTCGGCACCCTCTACGCCGATCTCGTCCTGCGGATGGTGGGGGCGCCGGACCGGGGCAGCCATTAGAGGCTTTCGTTCGGGTCGGTGAGCGGAGTTCTCCTCCACGGCCCCACCCAGCGCGATCACTTGCTCTCTGCCGACGCGGCTCTGCGGGTCGGGCCACCGTCCGGGTGCGCCCAGGGGTGCTCGTACGATATGGCCATGAAGCGACGTTCAGCCGGATTCTGGCTCCAGGTTGTCGGCATCGGTCACGGTGCCATCGGTGCGGTGGTCTACCGCGATGTGTTCGCCGACATGGCGCACGGAAGCCTCGTCAACTCCGTGCCCGGCCGGGGCGATCGCGCCGCCGCCTTCTGGTTCATGGCCGCCGCGCCCGCCCTGTGGATGGGCGGCCGATTGCTGCGGTCCGCGGAGGAGCACCAGGACATCCCCGCCCAGCGCGCGGCGGGCGCCGTGCTGACCGCCGTCGGTGTGACAGGCACCGCGGCCATGCCGAAGAGCGGCTTTCCTGCTCTGGTGGGCATCGGCGGCCTTCTGCTGCGCAGGTCACTACGCGGGTGAGCCAATTCGCCCGATCATCGGGCGGACCGGAGAAGGAGGCCCGCGAGGTGGAGGAGTGGGTGGCGCGGCCGGCCGGGGCGCCGCCCCGGAACCGGCCCGTCGGGGCCTGGTCCGGGGCGCGGGGCGCCGGCCGGTCTACAGGTAGAAGCGGCTGACCGTTTCCGCGACGCACACGGGCTTGTCGCCGCCCTCGCGTTCGACGGTCACGACCGTGGTGAGCTGGACGCCGCCGGACACCTCGGCCACCTCCGCGATCCGGCCCGTGGCGCGCAGCCGGGAGCCGACCGGGACGGTCGCGGGGAAGCGCACTTTGTTGCTGCCGTAGTTGATGCCCATCGTCACGTTCTCGACCCGCATCAGCTGCGGGACGAGGGCGGGCAGCAGCGACAGCGTCAGATAGCCGTGCGCGATGGTGGTGCCGAAGGGGCCGGCCGCCGCCTTCTCCGGGTCCACATGGATCCACTGGTGATCGCCGGTGGCGTCCGCGAACAGGTCGATCCGCTTCTGGTCGATCTCCAGCCAGTCGCTGGTGCCCAGGTCCTCACCGACCGCGGCCCGCAGTTCGTCGAGCGATCCGAACACTCGGGGCTGTGCCATCTCCGTCTGCCTCCTCGGGATCCATCCGCCGCCGACGACCGGCCGGCACATACTAAGCGCTTGCTCAGCATGCGGAGTACGGGCACCCGCTGTCAACGCCTGGGGATCACCGGACATGTCCCGGGCCGTGTCCGCCACGTCCCGGGACCGGCCCACCCAGCGGCCGGACCAGGGGCTTCGACGAGGAGCTTTGGTGAGGGGCTCTGACGAGGGGTTTTACGGACACGGCCTAGGCTGGAACCGTGCCCCAGCTTCCGTACCAGGTTCATGAGCTCTCCGTCGGCCAGCTCTCCGCGCGGAGCGGCGCCGCGGTCTCCGCGCTGCACTTCTACGAGTCCAAGGGGCTGATCAGCAGTACCCGGACGGCGGGCAACCAGCGCCGCTACTCCCGTGACGCGCTGCGCCGGGTGGCGTTCGTGCGGGCGGCGCAGCGGGTCGGGATTCCGCTCGCGGTGATCCGTGACGCACTGGCGGAGCTGCCCGACGAGCGCACCCCCAACCGCGCCGACTGGGCCCGGCTCTCCGAGGGCTGGCGTTCCGAGCTGGACGAGCGGATCACCCAACTCGTGGAACTGCGCGACCGGTTGACCGACTGCATCGGCTGCGGCTGTCTCTCGCTGGAGACCTGCGCGCTGTCCAATCCGTACGACAACCTCGGAGAGCAGGGGCCCGGCGCGCGCCGGCTGCGGGTCGACCGGAGCGCCCAGGACCCGGAGGGGGCACAGCGGCGCGCCGGCGATCCGCAGGGCGGGGGCGGGCGGCCGAGCGGAACGCCGGGTGGCCGGGGCGCGCCGGGATGCTGTCCGGACGAGCGGTGAGCGGGTGTGCGTCCGCCCCGGCGCGGGGCGGACGCACACTCCCGGGTGTCACCACATGGCCGGCTTGCGGCCCGCCCAGGGGCGGGCCTGTTCCAGCTGGGCGGAGAGCGCGATCAAGGTGGCCTCGTCGCCGTACCGGCCGGCCAGCATCACCCCGATCGGCAGGCCCTCGGCATTCCACTGGAGCGGGACGCTCACCGCGGGCTGGCCGGTGGCGTTGTAGATCGCGGTGAACGGGGTGAAGGCACCGATGGCGGCGAACTCGGCCTGTGGATCGGCGTCGTTGCGCAGTGCGCCGACCGCTGCCGGAGGCGCGGCCACGGTCGGCGAGAGGATCACGTCATAGCCGCCCGGCGGCATCAGCCCGTCCGCGAGGGACTGGGCGAGCATCCGGAAGGCATACAGCGAGCGGGCGAATTCCGTGCCGGAGACCTCGCCGCCGCGGGCCCGCAGATGGCGGGTGAGCGGCATCAGCAGCTCCTCGCCCCCCGGCGGCACCGGGCGGCTCGCGGCCAGCACCGACCAGACGCGGGTGAAGGCGAGGAGGATGCTGTCGTCGGCCGGCAGCGACAACTCCTCGACCTCATGGCCGAGTCCGGACAGCAGCGAGGCGGTGTCGGTGGCGGCGGTGCGGCAGTCGGCGTGGACCTCGACACCGGGGACGGGCGGCTCGATGAGGCAGGCGATCCGTAGCCGTCCCGGGTCGCGGCGGGCGTGCGCGGCGAAGGTCTCGCCCGGCGGCAGCGACGGCGCCGCGAACGGGTCGCCGGGCATGGGGCCCGCCAGGACGTCCAGCAGAGTGGCCGCGTCGGCGACCGTACGAGCCAGCGGGCCCGACGTGGCCAGGCCGGAGACGTCGTGCAGCAGGGGGCCGCCGCTGATCCGGCCCCGGCTGGGCTTGATGCCGAACAGCCCGCAGACGGACGCCGGAATGCGGATCGAGCCGCCGCCGTCGCTGGCATGCGCGAGCGGCGCCAGTCCGCCGGCCACGGCCGCGGCGGCGCCGCCGCTGGAGCCGCCCGCCGAGCGCGCCGGGTCCCAGGGGGTACGGGCGGGCGGCGCGAGGTCGTTCTCGGTGTAGCAGGGCAGTCCGAATTCGGGGGTGTTGGTCTTGCCGAGCAGGATCGTGCCGCCCGTCCGCAGCTTGGTGACCACATGGTCGTCGAGCACCGGCACATTGTCGGCCAGCGCCCGGGAACCCATCGTGCAGCGCACCCCGGCGACCTGGTTGAGGTCCTTCACCGGGACGGGGACGCCGTACAGCGGGGGGAGTTCGCGGCCCTCGCGGCGGGCCGCGGCGGCCTCGCTCTCCGCCTCCGAGGCCTGCTTGCGGGCGATCTCCGGGGTACGGGTGAGGAACGCACCGAGTGTGTCGTCGAGCCGCTCGATCCGCGTCAGATAGTGCTCGGTGAGCTCCACGGGGGAGATGTCACCGGACCGGATTCCCTCGGCCTGTTCGAGCGCGGTCAGATCGTGCAGTTCGGCCATGGAGGTCCACCTTCTCCTGGGGTACCTCCCATGCCCTTGAGGCATGGGGGAGGGGTCCGTGCGGCCTGGTGCCGTACGGGCAGGGCCGGTGCCCGCCGGGCGCGATGCCGGTGCGGGTGGTCAGCCCGTGCACAGTTGTTTCAGTTTCCGGGTCGGCGCGTAAAGGCCGGATATGAACCGGTGGATCAGGAACGGGTGGTTCAGGAACCGATGGTTCGTGCGCCGTGGGGAGGGCGGCCGCTCAGCGCGGTGGCCGCGGCGCATATCAGCTCGGCGTTGTCGCGGGCCGGTCGGCCGTCGGGCAGCAGGAGGGTGTCCTCCAGGCCGATCCGGGTGTCCAGGCCCAGCTCACCGGCCAGCCGCAGCACTGGCCAGGCCCCGTCGTCCATCCCATGGAGCAGCACCGGGCGGCCGGGCGCGGCGCCGGCCAACGCGGCCAGCAGTTCGCGCGCGGCGTCCGGGGGATGACCGACGTCGGTGCCGATCACTTCGGCCAGCACCCGCAGCACCTTGGGCGCGAGCGGGGAGCGGGCGAACAGCCCGGCGGCGGCGGTGCCCGCCCAGATGCCGGCCTCGATGCCGACGCCGCGCTCCATCAGGGCCGCGGCAAGCGCATCGGCACCCGGCTCGTGCCAGTTCACCGACGCGTGATCGGGCAGCACCGTCCAGGATCTGATCCGCGCCGGCCGGCGCTCGGGATCCGGCTCGGCCCAGGCGCCGGTCGTCACCCCGACCGGGACGTCCACCACCGCCCGGATCGCCTCCAGGGCGGCGGCCACCACCCGCGGGGCGAGCGAATCCTGGCCGCACGGGGTCTTCGGATGGACATGGACATCCTCGGCGCCGGCCGCCACCGCCTGCCGTGCGGCAGTGGCGAGGGCGGCCGGTGACATCGGTACGGCTCCGGAATCGGCCGCGGTCCGGGGGCCGTTGAGACAGACCTGAAGCATGCCCTCATGATGGCAGCAGGGTCTGACAACTCCCGGGCCCGGCCCTTCCCGCTGTGTCCGGTGCGGCTTCGCCCGGCCTGGTCAGGCCGCCGCGAACGCCCCCGGGCCGCGGACCCGGTCCGCGGTCATCAGCACCTCGGGCGTGAGCACGGACACCGGCGCGAGCACCCCGCACTCCCGGCAGGCCGGCCCGGACGCCGGGTGGTTCATGGACTCGGGGAGCCAGGTGAAGCGGGTGCCGCCGCACACCGGGCAGTCGCGGCGCGGGCGTCCCGCCTCCATCGCCACGATCATGTTGCGGAGCACCACCGCGAGGCGTGCCGCGGGGTGCCGTTGCGGAGACTGGCACGGCACGATGTCGCAGCCTCCCCAGGTACGCCGGTGCCACTCGTCGAGGGCGCCGGGCTGCCGGATACCGTCGTGCTTTTCCTTGCGCCGCCGGGCGGCGAACTCTTCCTCGTACGCGAGCCAGAGAGTACGGGCCTCCTCAAGCTCCGCCAGCGCGGCCACCAGCCGCTCCGGATCGGGATCGCGGTCCTGGGTCGCGATACCGGCCCGGGTGCACAGATGGTGCCAGGTCGCCCGATGCCCGTAAGGGGCGAAGCGTTCAAGGCACTTGCGCAGCGCGGTGCGTCGCTGGGTCGCGACGAGACGTGGATTGCGGACCTGCTCTGCGAGGGCTCTGAAACCGGCCATTCTTCCCACCTCCGTGGGGAGGATCCGACTGGACGTTGATGAGACGTAGCCTGCCCCCACTTGGATCCATCGAACTTTTTTGCGGTTGGGTGGGGTGGGGTGTGGGGTGCTGACCGGTGGACCACGGCGCCGGCCGGTGGGGTGTGGGGCCCCGGCCGGGAGTGGGGTCAGGGATGCGGGTCGGGATGCGGGTCGGGGTACGGGGCCGAGCCAAACCCGGGGACGCGGTGGTGGTCGTCGTCGGCCCGAAGTCCCGGGAGAAGGCAAAAAGTTGACTGTTGTTCATCTTCCGGGCTGGGGTAACCGCCGGTAACGTCGCGCCCACCTTCCCCCAAGGTCTCGAAGAGCCGGGGACCCCCATCGAGGAGCAGGAATGCGACGACGTACCGGAAGGCTCAGGACCGCCGCCGCGGCGGCCCTGTTCGCCTTGGGTGCCACGTTCTTGGCACCGCCCCCCACCGCGGCCGCGGCCGTGCACGACGCCGACGACTACTGCCAGGGTCAGTGCGCCGACATCCTGCCGCCCGGCGCCACCGGCAACGCCACCTTGGTGGAGATCCTCGGCAACAAGCTGTTCGGTACCCACCCCGAGCACTCCACCGACCAACTCGCCCCGTACGGTGCGCTGGCGAGCGGTTATCAGTCGCTCACCGACGACACCCTCACCCAGTTCTTCAACGACGCCTCGTTCGGCGTCCCCCAGGACCAGGTCGGCAAGGTCACCACACCCCGCGCCGACGTCACCATCACCCGGGACAAGAAGACCGGTGTCCCCCACATCAAGGGCACCACCCGCTACGGCACCGAATACGGCGCCGGCTACGCCGCGGGCCAGGACCGGCTCTGGCTGATGGACCTCTTCCGCCACATCGGCCGCGGCGAGCTGACCTCCTTCGCGGGTGGCGCGCTCGCCAACCAGGGCCTGGAGCAGCAGTTCTGGCCGCAGGCGCCGTACACCGAGGAGGATCTGCAACAGCAGGTCGACTACATCAAGGACCACAACGGCGAGCGCGGCAAGCTGGCCATGCAGGACGCCCAGGCCTATGTCGACGGCATCAACGCCTACCGCGAACAGTCCAAGAACGGCCGTTACTTCCCCGGTGAGTACGTCCTCACCGGCCATGTCGACGCGATCACCAACGCCGGGGAGATCCAGCCCTTCAAGCTCACCGACCTGATAGCCCTGGCCTCCGTCGTCGGCGGGCTGTTCGGCAACGGCGGTGGCGGCGAGGTCCCCTCGGCCCTCGCGCTGCTCTCCGCCCAGCAGAAGTACGGCGTCGAGAAGGGCACCGCCGTCTGGGAGTCCTTCCGGGAGCGCAACGACCCCGAGGCCGCCAAGACCCTGCACGACGGGAGCAGCTTCCCGTACGCGGTCAAGCCGGCCAAGGCCAAGGGCACCGTGCTGCCCGACCGCGGCTCGGTCAGCGCCGAGCCGCTGGTCTTCGACCGCACCGGCGCGGCCACCGTCAAGAGCGGCACCCCGCCGCGGGACCCGGTCAAGGCCCCGAAGAAGTACAAGAAGCTGGAAGGCCTCTTCAAGGACGGGGTGCTGCCCAAGGGGAGCTTCGACCCCACGCAGCACCGCGGGATGTCCAACGCCCTGCTGGTCTCCGGCAAGCACACCGCGAGCGGCCACCCCGTGGCCGTCTTCGGCCCGCAGACCGGCTACTTCGCGCCCCAGCTGCTGATGCTCCAGGAGATCCAGGGGCCCGGCATCAGCGCCCGCGGCGCCTCCTTCGCGGGTGTGGGGATGTACGTCCAGCTCGGCCGCGGGCAGGACTACGCCTGGAGCGCCACCTCCGCCGGCCAGGACATCACCGACACCTACGCCGTCGAGCTGTGCAACGCGGACGGCTCCGCGCCCACCAAGGACTCCACCTCCTACCGCTACCACGGCGGCTGCGTCCCCATGGAGAAGCTGGAGCGGACCAACTCCTGGAAGCCCACCGTCGCCGATCCGACCGCGGCCGGCTCCTACCGGATGCAGGTCTTCCGGACGAAGTACGGGATCGTCACGCACCGCGCCACCGTCGACGGCAAGCCCGTCGCCTACACCGCGCAGCGCTCCACCTACCGCCACGAGGCCGACTCGATCATCGGCTTCCAGATGTTCAACGACCCGTCCTACGTCACCGACGCCGCCTCCTTCCAGAAGGCCGCCGGGCACATCGGCTACGCCTTCAACTGGTTCTACGCCGACTCCCGGGACATCGCGTACTACAACAGCGGCCTCAATCCGGTCCGCAACCCCGACGTCGATCCGTCGCTGCCCGTCAAGGCGGACGACGCCTACGAGTGGAAGGGCTACGACCCCGCCACCAACACCACCGACTACACCCCGCCGGCCCAGCACCCGCAGTCCGTCGACCAGGACTACTACATCTCCTGGAACAACAAGCAGGCCAAGGACTACGACTCGGCGGGCTTCGGCAACGGCTCGGTGCACCGCGGCAATCTGCTGGACGACCGGGTGCGCGCCCTGACCAAGGAGGGCGGGGTGACCCGGGCGTCGCTGACCCGCGCCATGTCCCAGGCCGCGGTCACCGATCTGCGCGGCGAGGACGTGCTCCCCGAACTCCTGCGGGTCCTCAACAGCAAGCCTGTCACCGACCCGGCGCTGAAGACCGCGGTGCAGCAGCTGGAGGCCTGGCGCAAGGACGGCGCCCAGCGACGGGAGACCGCCGCGGGCTCGCACTCCTACGCCCACCCCGACGCGGTGCGGCTGATGGACGCCTGGTGGCCGCTGATGATCGAGGCGGTCTTCAAGCCCCGGCTGGGCGGCGACCTCTACGACGCGCTGCGGGCCAACCTCGGCATCGACGAATCGCCGTCGGCCGGCCACGGTCCGACCGGGGGGCACGCCGGTTCGGCCTTCCAGTACGGCTGGTGGAGCTATGCGGACAAGGACCTGCGGGCGGTGCTCGGCGACACGGTGCAGGGCCGGCTCGCGGAGCCGTACTGCGGCGGCGGTGACCTGTCCGCCTGCCGTGACACCCTGCTGGCCACCCTCCAGCAGGCGACCGGGAAGACCGCCGAGCAGGTCTACCCCGGCGACGGCAGCTGCAAGGCCGGCGACCAGTGGTGCGCGGACGCGATCATCCACCGTGCGGTCGGCGGACTGACCCACGACACCATCAGCTGGCAGAACCGGCCGACCTACCAGCAGGTCGTGGAATTCCCCGCACACCGGTAGCGGGATGCAGGGATGTAGGGATGCCGGCCGGTCCCGCGGACCGGATACGGCGGCAGGCCCCGGGCGCGCGCCCGGGGCCGGTGCCCGTCCGGGGCCGGTCCGGCGGGCGGTGCCGCGCATCATCCCGCGCCGGCGCGTCCGGCGAACCGCAGATTTACTTGACCATTCGACGGTTACCGAGAACGCATCCCGCATTTTCCGGAAGAAACCCCCCCGTGATCCCGGCGGTGACCGGGGCGGTTTTCCCCTGGGGTTATGCTGCACCGTCCTGAATTCCGGGGATGGGAAGGCGAGTAGGGGCGCATGGCTTTGTCAGTTCCGCGGCAGTACCCGACGGAGTTGCTGGACACCACCATGGACCAGCTGCGCACGCTGATCGTCGTCCACGAGGCGGGCACCGCGCTGGGTGCCGCGCGCCGGCTGGGCCGGGAACAGTCCAGTGTGCAAAAGCAGCTGGACACCATGAACCGCACCTTCTCCGGGCTGTGCGGCGAGGAGTTGGTCCTCAAGCAGGGGCGCGGCAAGGACGCCCTGTTCACCGCGACCGGCGAGGCGCTGGTGGAGCTGGCGCGGCGCACTCTGGGGGAGTGGTCGGACGGGGTGCGCGACGCCCGCCGCCGGCTGGGCAGGACGCTGTCCGTCGGCACCACCCGCTATACGCTCGGCTTTCTGCTGGACGCGGTGGAACGCGTCACCGGGGAATTCGGGCGCGACGATGTCGAGCTGAAAGTGACTCATGTCCGCACCGGCGACCTCTTCGCCAAATTGCGCTCCAAGGAGCTCGATCTGGTCTGCGGCAGCGTGGTCGTCACCGAGGGCGAAGAAGCGGAATTGTTTGGTCCGTACGAGGTCATGGAATGGCGGCGCAGCGGGCTTTCCCTGCTGACGAACCTGCCGCCGGAGACGCTCCCCGGGACCTCCTTCGACGCCCGTGAACTGCCCGGGCTGCCCCTGGTCGTCCGGAGACGCTCCCCGGGACCTCCTTCGACGCCCGTGAACTGCCCGGGCTGCCCCTGGTCGTCTCGGCGCGCGGCCTGATAGACCGCTTCCTGACCTCGTGGTACGGCCCGGATTACGGGCAGAAGCTGTCCATAGCGGCCGAGATCGAGGCCGCCCACTACGGCTTCGAGCTGCTGCGGTCCGGGGTGGTGAGCGGGGCGATGCTGGTCACCCGGGGTATCGGGGAGGCAGCCGCGGACGGCCGTCTCCCGGAAGCCGGCGGACTGCGCACCCTGGAGCTGGTCGGCGAGGCGGGTCCCCGGACCGAGGTGCTGGTCGGGGTGTTCACCCGCCGCGGGGAGCGCGGCTCCTGTGCCCCCGGCCACCCCCTCAACCTCCTGTGGGACGCCCTGGCGCGGGAGAGCAGCCGGTGGTGGTTCCGGTCGTGAGGCCGCCCATCCGCCGTTGTGAGGTGCCGTCAGGAACCGGCCGTGGCGCCCGCCCGGTGGCGGACCGGGGTGCCGTACGCTCGTTCCCGACCAGGGGGGCCTGGGGCGGGACAACGTTGGGGGGACT
This sequence comes from Streptomyces sp. TM32, assembly GCF_004122755.1. NCBI lineage: Bacteria > Bacillati > Actinomycetota > Actinomycetes > Kitasatosporales > Streptomycetaceae > Streptomyces > Streptomyces sp. TM32. The sequence goes on along the minus strand of NZ_SDIG01000058.1, from coordinate 13,857 downwards.
CCCGTGACGGAAACACAGCAGACCACCGGTGCACCCGCGGACACCGCCGGGGCGCGCGGAGCGGTGGGCGGCAAACGGCTCATTCCGGTGCTCTTCGCGGTCGCCGCCCTGGCCTACCTCCTCGACCTGGGCAGCAAACTGCTCGTGGTCGCGAAGCTGGAACACCACGACGCGGTCCAGGTCATCGGGACCCTGTTGCAGCTCCGGGTCATCCGCAACCGCGGCGCCGCCTTCGGCTACGGCGAGGCGATGACCATAATCTTCAGCTTCATCGCCGCGGTCGTGATCGTCGTCATCGTGCGCCTGGCCCGCAAGCTCTACAGCGTGCGCTGGGCCCTCGCGCTCGGCCTGCTGCTGGGCGGGGCGCTGGGCAACCTCACCGACCGGCTCTTCCGCGCGCCCGGCGGATTCCAGGGCGGGGTGGTCGACTTCATCGCCCCCGCCCACTTCGCCGTCCTCAACCTCGCCGATGTGTCGATCTGCTGCGGAGGATTCCTGGTGGTGCTGCTTGCCTTCCGCGGTCTGGACCCCGACGGCACCGTCCACCGGAGCGGCGGCGGGCGCCGGCCCTCCCCGGCGCGCTCTCAGCGGTAGCGCAGAGAGCGCTCCCGCACCGTCCGGAAGCGCCGCAGCCCTTCCTGCCGGGCGGCGATCCCGTCCGGGGAGCCCGGGGCCTCAGCGGAACCGGCCCCACGCCCTCACGGATAGCGCAGATACCGCCGCCGCACCGCACGGAAGCGGGTGAGCCCCTCCTGCCAGGCGGCGACGATCTCGTCCGGCCCGGCGCCCGCGTCGATCATCGTCCGTACGGTCGCGGAGCCGGTCAGCCGGTCGATGCCGTGGTCCGGCCGCCAGGCGAAGCCCTTCCAGACGCGCTTCGCGGTCACCAGGAGGCCGATGCCGGTGCGTACCGGGTCGAACGCCTCCGGGTCGTGGACGTGCAGCTGGACGCCGCCGATCGTGGTGCCCTGGAACTTGGAGAACGTGGGGGTGAAGTACGCCTCCCTGAAGTGGACGCCGGGCAGCTCCAGTTCCGTGGCGGCCGCGGCCCACCGCCGGTCGATCCCGTCCGCGCCCAGCAGCTCGAAGGGGCGGGTGGTGCCGCGTCCCTCGGAGAGGTTGGTGCCCTCGAAGAGGCAGGTCCCGGCGTAGACGAGCGCGGTGTCGGGGGTGGGCATGTTGGGGCTCGGCGGCACCCAGGGCAGGCCGGTCGCCCCGAAGAAGTCGGTGCGCCGCCAGCCGGTCATCCGGACGGTCTCCAGCTCCACCGGGCGCCCGGCGGCCTGCGGGACGAACTCGCCGTTGAACAGCAGCGCCAGCTCCGCCACCGTCACACCGTGCGCCTGGGCGATCGGCTCCCGGCCGATGAACGAGGCGTACGCCTTGTCGAGCACCGGGCCGGTGGCCGCGCGGCCGGTGACCGGGTTCGGCCGGTCGAGCACCACGAAGCGCTTGCCGGCGAGGACCGCCGCCACCATGCAGTCGTAGAGCGTCCAGATGTAGGTGTAGAAGCGCGCGCCGACGTCCTGGATGTCGAAGACGACGGTGTCCACACCGGAGGCGGTGAAGATGCCGGCGAGTTCCCTGCCGCTCTTGTTGTACGTGTCGTAGACCGGCAGCCCGGTGGCCGGGTCGTCGTAGCGGCCCTGGGAGCCGCCGGCCTGGGCCGTGCCCCGGAAGCCGTGCTCGGGGCCGAAGACGGCGCGCAGCCGCACCCGGTCGTCGGCGTGCATCACATCGACGAGGTGCCTGAGGTCCTGGGTGACGCCGGTGGGGTTGGTGACGACGCCGACGGTGTGGCCGTCCAGGAGGCGGTAGCCGTCGGCGGCGAGCCGGTCGAAGCCGGTGTGCACCCGCCGCCGGCCGCCGTGCGCGGGCCGTGCGGCGGCCGGGCCCGCGGCCGCGGTCAGGGCAGCCCCGGTCGCTCCGGCCGCCGCCAGCCGCCCGAGCAGAACACGTCTCGACAGAGCCATCCGCGCACCTCCGTGATCAACAGCCGGTCATCCACCGGTTACGTGTCGTGTGCACGCTAACGCGCACCGGCCCGTCGCGGAACGGACCCGGCCGTGACGTCGTCGCCCGCCCCGCTGCGGAACGAAGGCTGCCGTGACGGGAACGGGCCTCTTCCGTCGAGACATACCGACTGGTTAGTCTGCCTGCAGCCGAATCGGCGCGACCGAGGGAGACACCGCAGTGGAAGCCGTACGGGACAAGGCCGTTGTCGTGACCGGGGCGGGCGGGGGGATCGGCGCCGCCCTGGCCCGCCGGTTCGCCGCCGAGGGCGCCCGGGTCGTGGTCAACGATCTGGACGAGGCCAAGGCGAAGCGGACCGCCGCGGAGATCGGGGCGCTCGCGGTCGCCGGGGACGCCTCCGGCATCGTCCCGGCCGCCCGGGCGGCGCTCGGCGGCGGCATCGACATCTTCTGCGCCAACGCCGGGGTCGGCACCGGCGGCGGGCCCGAGGCGTCCGAGGAGGACTGGACGCTGGCCTGGGACGTCAACGTCATGGCCCACGTCCGGGCCGCCCGTGCGCTGCTGCCCGAGTGGCTGGAGCGCGGCAGCGGGCGCTTCGTCTCCACGGTGTCCGCCGCGGGCCTGCTGACCATGGTCGCCGCGGCCCCCTACAGCGTCACCAAGCACGGCGCCTACGCCTTCGCCGAATGGCTCTCGCTGACCTACCGCCACCGCGGCATCGAGGTGCACGCCATCTGCCCCCAGGGCGTCCGCACCGACATGCTGGCCGCCACCGGCGCCGCCGGCGACCTGGTCCTCACGCCCACCGCCGTGGAGCCCGAGGACGTCGCCGAGGCACTGTTCGCGGCCATGGAGGAGGGCCGCTTCCTGGTCCTGCCGCACCCGGAGGTCGGCGGCTACTACGCGACCCGGGCCGCCGAGCCCGACCGCTGGCTGGCCGGGATGAACCACCTCCAGCAGAAGCTGGAGCAGGCCGAGGGCCGCTCCTGAGGGAGGCCCGAGCGCGGATACCGCCCGTAGGGACGGGGGCGCGCCGGCCGGCCCGGTGTGCCACCCCGCCACACCCCAGGTGTTCCCCCGCAGGGATGATCAGGCGATCAGGAAGAAAGGGCCGCACCCGATGACCTCCTACCAGGACAAGCCGTGGCTGGCACAGCTCACCGACGCCCAGCGCGCCCCCGTCCAGCCGCCCCCCTCGACGCTGCACGCCTTCCGGGCCGCGGTCGGTCGGGTCCCCGACCGCACGGCGCTCGCCTACTTCGACGGCCGGCTGTCGTACGCCGAGACCGATGCCCTTTCCGACGGCATCGCCGCCCATCTCGCCGGGCGCGGCTTCCGGCGCGGCGACCGGGCCGCGGTCATGCTGCAGAACACCCCGCACTTCGTGCTCGCCGTGCTCGGGGTGTGGAAGGCCGGCGGGGTGGTGGTCCCGGTCAACCCCATGTACAAGTCCGCCGAGATGCGGCACATCCTGGACGACGCCGAGGTCACCGCCGTCATCTGCGCCGACCGCACCTGGGACGGCTTTCTGCGGCTGATCGCCGACGGGGCCCCGTCCGTACGGATCGCGCTCACCGCGTGGGAGCGGGATCTGCAGACCCGTGACGACCGGCGGGTGCTGCGCGGCGCGCGGCTCGGGCCGCAGGAGGGCGCCGACGATCTGCTGACCGTCGCCCGCACCGGCGGCCCGATACGTGCGGTACCCGCCGACCCGGAGCTCACCGCCGACGACCTCGCGCTGATCAGCTACACCTCCGGCACCAGCGGCACCCCCAAGGGGGCGACCAACACCCACGGCAACATCACGTACAACGCCGAGCGGCAGCGCACCGGTCTGGGCCTGCCCGACGGCGCCACCTACTTCGCGCTCGCCCCGCTCTTCCACATCACCGGCCTGGTCTGCGAACTGGCGGCCTGCCTCGTCAACTCCGGCACCCTCGCGCTCGCCTACCGCTTCGAGGCCGGCGTCGTCCTGGACGCGTTCCTGGAGCACCGGCCCGCCTACACGGTCGGCCCCTCCACCGCCTATATGGCGCTGATGGCCCACCCCGGGGTCACCCGCGAGCACTTCGCTTCCTTCGCGACCATGTCCTCCGGCGGCGCGCCGCTGCCGCCCGCCCTCGTCGAGACGTTCCGTACCGACTTCGGCCCCTACCTCCACAACGGGTACGGCCTGACCGAGTGCACCGCCCCCTGCGCCAGCGTCCCGCCCGGCAGCCGAGCGCCGGTCGACAAGGTCTCCGGCACGCTCGCCGTCGGCGTCCCCGGTCCCGACACCGTCGTACGGATCATCGACGAGCAGGGCCGGGACCTGCCGTTCGGTGAACAGGGCGAGATCGCGGTCCGCGGCCCCCAGGTCGTCCCCGGCTACTGGCGCCGCCCGGACGCCACCGCCCAGGGCATGCCGGACGGTGAGCTGCGCACCGGCGACATCGGCTTCATGGACGCCGAGGGCTGGCTCTATGTCGTCGACCGCAAGAAGGACATGATCAACGCGGCCGGCTTCAAGGTGTGGCCGCGGGAGGTCGAGGACGTCCTCTACAGCCATCCCGCGGTGCGCGAGGCCGCGGTCGTCGGGGTGCCCGACGCCTACCGCGGCGAGTCGGTGAAGGCGTACGTCAGCCTGCGGCCCGGGTCCGCCCCGGAACCCGCCGAGCTGGCCGCGTACTGCAAGGAGCGGCTGGCGGCGTACAAATATCCCCGTGAGGTGGAGATCCTGGCCGAGCTTCCGAAGACCACGAGTGGCAAGATCCTCCGACGGGAGCTGCGCCACCGCGCATGATGAGAGCACGAAGGACAGGTGAGGGCGATGGCCGGCACGAAGGACGGCAACGGCAACGGCGGGGCGAAGCCGGTGGCCCAGCGGCTGCTGGCCACCGCCACCCGGCTCTTCGCGGAGCAGGGCTACGACCGCACCTCCGTCCAGGAGATCGTCGATGCGGCGGGCGTCACCAAGGGCGCCCTTTACCACTACTTCGGCTCCAAGGACGATCTGCTGCACGAGGTCTACGGCCGGGTGCTGCGGCTCCAGCAGGAGCGGCTGGACCACTTCGCCGGTGCCGACGCACCGGTCGAGCAGCGACTGCGGGACGCCGCCGCCGATGTCGTCGTCACCACCATCGAGAACCTCGACGACACCAAGATCTTCTTCCGCTCGATGCACCACCTCGCCCCGGAGAAGGACAAGCAGGTACGCGCCGAACGGCGGCGCTACCACGAACGGTTCCGCGCCCTGGTCGAGGAGGGCCAGCGCACCGGCGTGTTCGCCGCCGACATCCCCGCCGACCTCGTCGTGGACTACCACTTCGGCTCCGTGCACCACCTCGGCACGTGGTACCGCGAGGACGGCCCGCTCAGCCCGCAGCAGGTGGCCGACCACCTCGCGGAACTGCTGCTGCGGGCGCTGCGGCCGTGCGGCGGCCTCAGAGGTACTTCTTCAGCTCGCGGCGGGCCAGCGACCGCTGGTGCACCTCGTCCGGACCGTCCGCCAATTGGAGCGTGCGGGCCCCGGCCCACAGCTCCGCCAGCGGGAAGTCCTGGCTGACCCCGGCGGCGCCGTGCAGCTGCACCGCCTTGTCGAGAATGTCCACGACGGTGCGCGGGGTGGCGATCTTGATGGCCTGGATCTCGGTGTGTGCGCCCTTGTTGCCGACGGTGTCCATCAGCCAGGCCGTCTTCAGCACCAGCAGCCGCAGCTGCTCCACGGCCACCCGGGCGTCCGCGATCCACTCCTGGACCACGCCCTGCCGGGCCAGCGGCCGGCCGAAGGCCGTCCGGCCCACCGCCCGGCGGCACATCAGCTCGATGGCGCGCTCGGCCATCCCGATCAGCCGCATGCAGTGGTGGATCCGGCCGGGGCCGAGCCGGGCCTGGGCGATGGCGAAGCCGCCGCCCTCCTCGCCGATCAGGTTGCCGGCCGGCACCCGTACGTCGTGGAAGACCACCTCGGCATGGCCGCCGTGGTAGTGGTCCTCGTAGCCGTAGACCTGCATGGCGCGCTTCACCTCCAGGCCGGGGGTCTCGCGCGGCACCAGGATCATCGACTGCTGACGGCGGATGTCCGCGCCGTCCGGGTCGGTCTTGCCCATCACGATGAAGATCTGGCACAGCGGGTTCATCGCCCCGGAGATGTACCACTTGCGGCCGTTGATGACGTACTCTCCCCCACTCTCAACTCCGTTCGAGCGGGAGGTACCCCCATCCTCCCTGACGATCTGCGTCTCGATGTTGGTGGCGTCCGACGAGGCCACCTCCGGCTCGGTCATCGCGAACGCCGACCGGATCTCGCCGGCCAGCAGCGGCTGGAGCCACTGCTTGCGCTGCGCCTCGTTGCCGAACTGCGCCAGCACCTCCATGTTGCCGGTGTCCGGCGCCGCACAGTTCAGCGCGGTGGGCGCCAACTGTGGGCTGCGGCCGGTGATTTCGGCCAGCGGTGCGTACTGGAGATTGGTCAGCCCGGCACCGTGCTCGGCGTCGGGAAGGAACAGATTCCACAGCCCCTGCTTACGGGCCTCGGCCTTCAGCTCCTCGACGATCGCCGGGGTGTCCCACGGCGAGGCGAGCGCGGCCCGCTGCTCATGGGCGGTCTGCTCGGCCGGGTGGACGTGCTCGTCCATGAACGTCAGGAGCCGCTCGCGCAGCTCCTCGGTGCGGGCGTCGAATGCGAAGTCCATGGGTGCCTCAGCCTTCCTTGAGGGTGGTGAGTCCGTGGTCGATGAAGACGGGGACGAGTTCGCCGATCCGGTCGAACCCCGCGCCGACGGTCTGGCCGAGCGTGAAGCGGTAGTGGATGCCTTCGAGGATCACGGCGAGCTTGAACCAGGCGAACGCCGTGTACCAGGCGAGGGCCGAGGTGTCCCGCCCCGAGCGCGCGGCGTAGCGCTCGATCAGCTCCGCCGGGGTCGGGTGGCCCGGCGCGCCGCTGGTCGTGCTGACCGGGGACTCCGGCAGGCCCAGGTCCGAGCTGTACATCACCAGCAGGCCGAGGTCGGTCAGCGGGTCGCCGAGCGTGGACATCTCCCAGTCCAGCACGGCCTTGAGGGTGTCATCGGTCCCGACCAGGACGTTGTCGAGGCGGTAGTCGCCGTGTACGACGGTGGGCGCGGGGGAGGCGGGCAGCGCCCGGCCCAGCGCCTCGTGCAGCTCGTCGATCCCCGGCAGCTCGCGGTTCTTGGAGGCGCTCAACTGCTTTCCCCAGCGCCTCAGTTGGCGCTCCAGGAAGCCCTCCGGGCGACCGAAGTCGCCGAGCCCGACCGCCTCCGGGTCCACGGCGTGCAGCTCCACGAGCGTGTCGACCAGGGAGAGGACCACGGCGCGGGTGCGCTCGGGCCCGAGCGGGGCGAGCTGGGCGGCCGTGCGGTACGGCACCCCCTCCACCAGCTCCATCACGTAGAAGGGCGCCCCGATCACCGACTCGTCCTCGCACAGCAGCAGTGCCTCGGGCACCGGCACCGGGGTGTCGTGCAGCGCGCTGATGACCCGGTGCTCGCGCCGCATGTCGTGCGCGGTCGCCAGGACATGGCCCAGCGGCGGCCGGCGTACGACCCAGGAGCCGGTGCCGTCGGTGATCCGGTAGGTGAGGTTGGACCGCCCGCCCTCGATCAGCCGCGCCCGCAGCGGCCCGCCGGTCAGCCCCGGCCGCTCCCGGTCCAGATGCGCGCGCAATCGTTCCAGGTCGAGGCCGGGAGGCTGCTCCCGGCCCGGGGCCTGCGGGGGAGGGGTGCCGTTGCTCATCGTGCTCCTCCATGCGGAGTGGACGGTCCATCGGTCGCTGGGCACGATCATGCCGACTAGTCGGTATGGCGTCCAGTGGCCCGGCGTGGGGCGTCCGTCACGCAGCGGATTTTCCGCCGTCGCGCACGGCCCCGGCCTCCCGGGGCGCCCGCGGCGGGTGGGCGGAGCTCAGGCGTGACAGGCCATCGGCACCCCGCCGTTCAGCGCCGTCATCTCGCCGAACGCGGCGATCGGATCGAGCGGTGATCCCGGCGCCGCGCCCGCCAGCTCCGCGTACGCCCGGTGCAGGTTGGCCACCAGCCGTTCGCTCTCGGCCAGCTCGGCGAACGGCCCGAGATCCGCCTCGCGGGCCACCTCCAGCGGCGTACGGCCGGCCGCCCGGCCCTCCTGCGCCAGCCGGCCGACGAACCGCAGATAGCGCTCGATGCCGTCGTACACCTCGGGGCCGGTCACCGGCCCGTGCCCGGGGACGACGGTGACCGCGTCCAGGGAGCGCAGCAGCTCCAGCGCGCGCAGCGAGCCGGTCAGCGAACCCATCAGGACGAACGGGGTACCGCCGTGGAAGACCAGGTCACCGGCGAAGACGATGCGCTGCCGGGGCAGCCAGACGAGGGTGTCGCCCGTGGTGTGGGCCACGCCGGGATGGATCAGCCGTACCTCGATACCGCCGGTGTGCACGGTCAGTTCGTCGGTGTAGGTGACCTCCGGGGCCGTCAGCCGGATGTCGCCGTACGCCACCTGCGGCCACACCGCATGGAGTTGATGCCCGGCGGCCAGCAGCTCACGGCGGCAGGAGGCGTGCCCGACGACCGTCGCCTCCGGTGCGAAGACGGCGTTGCCGTAGGTGTGGTCGCCGTGGTGATGGGTGTTGACCAGCGTGCGGGGTGCCGGCGCGCCGCTCCCGTCGATCCGCCGGCGCAACAGACGGGCCCGGCGCTCGGTGGCGGCGGTGTCCACGACCAGGGTGTCGTCCCCGTCGGTGACGAAGCCCGCGTTGTTCAGGCACCAGCCGCCGTCCGGCTGGATGAACGCATGGACCCCGGCGGCCAGTTCGGTGAGATACGGCTCGGGAACGGCGGACCCGGCGGCGGGCGGTGCCGCCGGGCCCGGCCCGGCGGTGTCCGGCTCAGCGGCGTCCCGCCCGGCGGTGTCCGGTCCGGTGCTCCGTACCGGGGCCGGGTCCGCGGCGTGCCGCGCCGGTGTGGGTGGTGCCGTCTCGTCGCACATGGGGTGTCTCCCGTCGTCCGATGACCGTCCGATGCCCCGCCAGCCCCGCGGCCCGGGCCGGGGGCCGGGCACATCCCGGTGCCGCGGGGGTCGCGTCACGCTACCGCCGCCAGGGTCTGTCCGGTGGATCAGGGCCCGGTCGTCCTCACCCCGGCCGCACCAGGATCACCCCGCCGCACAGCGCCGGCGCGAGGGTGCAGCCGACCAGCAGCAGGGCGGTCCGCGGCGGCAGGGCCGGCGGGCGGCCGGTGGTCATCGCCTGCATCCGGCGGTGCGCAAGCGCCACGAAGGCGAGCCAGAACAGCCCCATCAGCACCACCAAGACCACCTCCACCGCCCCCGGCGCCCGGCTGCCCAGTAGTTGGCGGCCGGCCAGCACGGCCATCGCGGTCGCCGACAGCGTCGTACGCCGCCACGCAAGCCTGGTCCGCTCCGGCTGCAGCCCGGGGTCCCGGTCGGGAGCCGGCCGCGGCGCCCCCGCGTCCGGCCGCGTTCCGCCCGCCACCGGTCAGCCGGTCCGGCCGAGCAGCACCAGCACGACCACCGCCACCGCCAGCACGCCGACGGCCAGCGCCAGCGCCGTGGGGAAGCGGGTGACCGGCAGGTCCTCGCCGCGCCGCATCGCCCGCTCGCAGCGCACCCAGTGATTGACCGCACGCAGCGCACACAGCGCCCCGCCGGCCAGCAGCACCACGGTGAACGTCACCCGCATCCCCGGGTGCAGCCGGGGCAGGAACTGGTCCACCGCGAACCCGCCGCCGATCAGCGCCAGCCCGGTGCGCAGCCAGGCGAGGAAGGTGCGCTCGTTGGCGAGCGAGAAGCGGTAGTCGGGGGTGGTGCCCTCCGCGCGGATCCGCCCGGGCGCGAACCACAGCCGTACGGCCGCGCCGGCCGACCGCAGCCCGTCAGTGAGGATCATGGCCGAAACCCTAGCGGCCGCCCCGTCCCGTTCCCCGGCCGCATCAGAGGTCCCCCGCCTCCCGCCGGGCGAGCAGCTCCCGGTAGGCGGCCAGGCCGTCCGGCGTCCACGGCCGGACGTCGAGCTGCCGGCCGAGCTCCTCCTCGGTCAGGAAGGCGTACCAGTCGATCTCCGACTCCTGCGGGGCGACCGGCAACGTGCAACGCACCTGGTAGACCGCCGACCACCAGGTGTGCTCGGCCGTCTCGTAGAGGAACTTGAACAGCGGCTCGGGCCGGGCCAGGCCCTGGACGCCGAGTTCCTCCTCCGCCTCGCGCAGGGCCGCCTCGTCATAGCTCTCGCCGGCGCCGACCACCCCGCCCACGAACATGTCGTAATGCGCGGGGAACACCAGCTTCTGCGGTGTGCGGCGGTGCACGAAGATCCGGTCCTCGGCGTCCCGGACCAGGATGAAGGAGCAGCGGGTGCGCATTCTGCGGGCGTAGGCCGCGCCGCGTGGGGCCTGCCCCACGACCTGATCGTTCTCGTCCACGACATCGAGGATCTCGTCCGCGTTGAGCGGTTGCTGATCGGTCATGAGGCCATGCAATCACCAGGAGCGGGGACCGCACCCCGCGGGGCGCCGGTCCCGCCGCGCCGGGCCCGGGCCCCGGGGCACGGCACGAGGAGGGCCCGGACGGCGCAGCGCGCGCGGGGCCGGACGGGTCACGGCGTGCACGGGACGTCCCGGGCGAGGGGGGCGGGGCAGTGCGCTCCGGAAGGAAGAAGAGCCCCCAGGCCGCCGGCCTCGGCGCGGCTTGCAGCCGAACCCCCGGCCTCGACGCGGCTTGCAGCCGAACCCCCGGCCTCGGGCGCGGCTCCAGCCGCCCCCCGGCCTCAGCGCGGCTCCAGCTCCCGGACGTCCTCCCGCCGGCCGGCCCCCGGCGGCATCGCCGGATGGCTGCCGATCAGCACGATGCCCGCGACGACGGCCACGATCCCGGCCACCTCCCAGGCCAGCGCCCCGGCCGTCACCTGGAGCCGGTCGCCGAGAAATCCCACCCCGCAGGCGATCCCGGCGAGCGGCTGGGCGGCGGTCAGCGCGGGCAGCGAGAGCCGCAGCGGCGCCGACTCGAAGGCGCTCTGCACCAGCACCAGCGCCAGCACCCCGAGCACGACGATGGCGTACGGCTGCCAGCTGGTCAGCAGGGCGCCCCAACCGCCGCGCCCGAAGTGCTCCCCGCTGATCCGGGTCAGCGCGTCCTGGAGCCCGTAGAGGAGCCCGGCGGCGACGCCCAGCAGGGCGGCCTCCAGGCTCACATGCACCCGTTCCCGCTTGGCGACCGCCGCCAGCACCAGGGCGGTGCCCAGCACTATTCCCATGATCAGCCATTGCCAGGTCTGGTCGGCGCTGGTGCGCCCGCCCTGCGGACGGCCGGCCACGATGAAGGCCGTCACCCCGCCGGCCAGCAGCCACAGCCCCGCCCAGCCGCTGCGGCCGAGCCGCTGCCGGGTCAGCCGCCGGGACAGCGCCATGGCGAACAGCAGATTGGTCGCCAGCAGCGGCTCCACGAGAGTGATGTCGCCCATCCCCAGCGCGACCGCGCCGAGCGCCATCCCCGCCACCATCAGCCCGATACCGGCCACCCACAGCGGCATCCGCACCAGATCGAGCAGCAGACGGACCGAGAGGAAGTCCTTCATCGGGGCGTGCTGCGCCGCGGCCTGCTGAAACACGAAGCCGAGTCCCAGACAGCACGCCGCTCCAAGGGCGAGCAGTATCACCGTCACGTCGCACCTCGTATCGCGCGGGGTGGGGGATTCCGCCTGAGGATAGTCATCCGGCGTCGGGCGTGGGGTGGCCCTCGTCACCCACCATTCTCCCGCGCGCCCTGCCATACCGCGCAGTAACCCTGTGGTTGACGCGGCAGTCGGGTGCGCTGAGGATCGTTCCACCACGGCGGCCGGGGCGACGGGCGTGCCCCGTTGAGGAGAAGCAGATGGCGTACGACGCTGATGTGATCGTGATCGGAGCGGGGCTCGCGGGCCTGGCGGCCACCGCGGAACTGGTGGACGCCGGACGCAAGGTGATCCTGCTCGACCAGGAGCCCGAGCAGTCCCTGGGCGGGCAGGCCCACTGGTCCTTCGGCGGCCTCTTCCTGGTGAATTCCCCCGAACAGCGCCGGCTGCGGATCCGCGACACCCAGGAACTGGCCTGGCAGGACTGGCTGGGCACCGCCGGGTTCGACCGGCCCGAGGACCACTGGCCGCGCAAATGGGCCGAGGCCTATGTCGACTTCGCCGCCGGTGAGAAGCGCTCCTGGCTGCACCGGCAGGGCGTACGGCTCTTTCCCGTCGTCGGCTGGGCCGAGCGTGGCGGCTACGGCGCGACGGGGCACGGCAACTCCGTTCCCCGCTTCCACATCACCTGGGGGACCGGGCCGGGGCTGCTCGCCCCGTTCCTGCGGCGGGTGCGGGCCGGGGCCGCCCGCGGCCTGGTCGAGTTGCGCTTCCGCCACCGGGTGACCGGACTCTCGCGCAGTGCCGGGGGCGTGGACACGGTCAGCGGTGAGGTCCTGGAGCCCTCGGACGTCGTGCGCGGCCGGCCCAGCAGTCGTGAGGTGGTCGGCGCCTTCGAGCTCAGGGCCCAGGCCGTGATCGTCACCTCGGGCGGCATCGGCGGCAACCACGGGCTGGTGCGCGCCAACTGGCCCGAGCGGCTCGGCAAGCCCCCGCGGCGGATGCTCTCCGGGGTGCCGGCGCATGTGGACGGCAGGATGCTGGGCATCGCCGAGGCGGCCGGCGGCCGGCTCATCAACCGTGACCGGATGTGGCACTACACCGAGGGCATCGAGAACTGGAACTCCATCTGGCCGCTGCACGGCATCCGGATCCTGTCCGGCCCGTCCCCGCTGTGGCTGGACGCCCGCGGCCGGCGGCTGCCGGTGCCGCTGTTCCCCGGCTTCGACACCCTCGGCACCCTTGAGCACATCATGTCGACCGGCCACGACCACACCTGGTTCGTGCTCACCCAGAAGATCATCGAGAAGGAGTTCACCCTCTCCGGCTCCGAGCAGAACCCCGATCTGACCGGAAAGAGCATCCGCGAGGTGCTGGGCCGGGCCCGGTCCGGCGCGCCCGGCCCGGTGCGGGCGTTCATGGACCGCGGTGCGGACTTCGTCGTCGAGCGGTCGCTGACCGATCTGGTCCGGCGGATGAACGAACTGACCGTGGAGCCGCTGCTCACGGAGGAGGCGGTGCGCGGCGAGATCGTGGCGCGGGACCGCGAGCTCGCCCACCCCTTCACCAAGGACCTCCAGGTGACCGCGGTGCGCGGCACCCGCAAATACCTCGGCGACCGGCTGATCCGCACCGCCGCGCCGCACCGGCTGCTCGACCCCAAGGCCGGCCCGCTGATCGCGGTACGGCTGCACATCCTCACCCGTAAGACGCTCGGCGGGCTGGAGACCGACCTCTCGTCGCGGGTGCTGACCGACGACGGCACGCCGCTGCCGGGGGTGTACGCGGCGGGTGAGGCGGCCGGTTTTGGAGGGGGCGGGGTGCACGGGTACCGCTCGCTGGAGGGCACCTTCCTCGGCGGCTGTCTCTTCTCCTGGCGGACGGCGGGGCGGGCGGCGGCCCGGGAGGTGTCCTGAGCGGGCGGGGCGGTGTGCCGAGCGGTCCCGGGCAGGTCCGGGGGAGGGGCGCCCGGCACCCGGTCCGGGTGGCCCGCGCGCCCAATACCGTGATACGCAAGCGGGGTTGGCGGATCCAGCCATTCCCCTTCCCGTCTTGACGCGGAGCTCTGCGTACCGCTTTGCTGTCCGTGATGACTGGTGCGGACCACGTCATCACCCTCTGTAGAGGCGCGCGCAGATCCGGCCCCACCCGCCGAGGACGGCTCGGTACGGCGAACGGCCGGAGCGGCGCGTCATGGAGCCCACTGACCCGTGATGTCGATCACCCCCTCCCCACCGTCCGCCCGGAGAAGAGACAGCCGCCGAGGAAGGTGCCCTCCAGCGAGC
>NZ_SDIG01000057.1:0-33965 GCF_004122755.1 Streptomyces sp. TM32 | reverse complement strand
GCGCGGGTGGGATGCGGGTGCGGGGCACGGGAGTTGAGGCGTACGGTTGAGCACCGGAGTGCCGCCTGTGAGGGCGCCCAGTTCATCCCCTAATGTGGCTTTTGTTGTCCACGCAGTTGGGAGAGGGACTTGATGGAGCGCACCGTCGTACGTTGTGCCGAGGGCCACGTGTTCAGCACCGCTTCGTTCCCGATGCAGACCACCGACCGGCTCGGTCCCGGACGGCTGTTGCGCTGCCCGCGCTGTGCTCGGCTGCGGCACTCGGTGCCCGTCGAGTACGCAAAGCGGTAGCGGCCGGTAGAGCGGCGGCACGCAGGACGAGCGGCAGCGGCGAGCAGAAGTAACGAGCAGAAGCAATAAGGAATGGTCTGGGGCCCGGCTTCCCTGATGGGGGGCCGGGCCCTCGTCGTGCGAGGGGGGGCCGGGTGGGCGCGTATCCTCGTCTGCGTGCTTCTCTCAGACAAGGACATCCGGGCCGAGATCGATGCTGGTCGGGTGCGTATCGACCCCTATGACGAATCGATGGTGCAGCCGTCCAGCATCGACGTGCGGCTCGACCGCTATTTCCGGGTGTTCGAGAATCACCGCTACCCGCACATCGACCCCGCCGTCGAGCAGTGCGATCTGACCCGTGAGGTCGTGCCCGAGGGGGATGAGGCGTTCATCCTGCACCCGGGCGAGTTCGTGCTGGCCTCGACGTACGAGGTCATCACGCTGCCTGATGATCTTGCGTCCCGGCTGGAGGGGAAGAGCTCGCTGGGGCGGCTGGGGCTGCTGACACATTCGACCGCCGGGTTCATCGACCCGGGCTTCAGCGGTCACGTGACGCTGGAGCTGAGCAATGTCGCCACGCTGCCGATCAAGCTGTGGCCGGGCATGAAGATCGGCCAGCTGTGCATGTTCCGGCTGACCTCGCCGGCCGAGCACCCGTACGGCAGTGAGCGGTACGGCTCCCGTTACCAGGGGCAGCGCGGTCCGACGCCGTCCCGGTCGTTCAAGAACTTCCACCGTTCGCAGGTATGACCAGGTAGGACACAGCCGCGTCGGTGCGGGGGGCGCGCTCAGGGCGGGCGCGTGGCAGTGCGTGGACACAGAAGGTCTGAGAGAGATACGTGAGTGACGTGCGGGAGAACCTGACGTACGAGCGGTTCGGTGGGGCGATCCGCGAGCTGGCGCAGACGATCGCCGACGACGGGTACGAGCCCGATGTCGTGCTGTCGATCGCCCGTGGCGGGGTGTTCGTCGCCGGGGGGCTGGCGTACGCGCTGGACTGCAAGAACATCCACCTGGTGAACGTGGAGTTCTACACGGGGGTGGGGACCACCCTGGAGATGCCGGTCATGCTGGCGCCGGTGCCGAACGCGATCGACTTCTCGGAGAAGAAGGTGCTGATCGCCGACGATGTGGCGGACACCGGCAAGACGCTCAAGCTCGTCCACGACTTCTGCCAGGGGACCGTGGCGGAGGTCCGCAGCGCGGTGATCTATGAGAAGCCGCACTCGCTGGTGAAGTGCGAGTACGTGTGGAAGCGCACGGATGAGTGGATCAACTTCCCCTGGTCTGTGTTGCCTCCATGCCGTAAGTCTGGCACACCGATCACTGCGTCGAAGGACGCTCTGTAACACTGTCGTGAGGTAACGCCTCGGCGTGGGTGCAAATCCCGCAGCCTCCGTAAGTAGATGGCCCCTGACCAGGGAACTCCCGGTCAGGGGCCGTTTTCGTTCCGGATCGCTGTGCATGCGTGGATGACTGCGCTCGACCGCGTACTTCACGGAGGTGGACGGAGTTGGCACTGCGTACCGGAATCGTGAACCTCGGGCGGCGAGTACCCGAACTGGACAGCCCGGCCTGGCGGCCCGACCGCATACGAGGCTTCGCGTCGTGGGCCTTAATCGGCAAGGCGGTGGGTACCAACGCCCACTCCGCAAAGGAGATTGAGCGACCTTTCTTTACTTGATCAAAACGAAGCCTGGATTTGTGCTTTGCGTCACAGCCTTCCTGGCCCTGGTCCTGGTGGGATAAATCCGACCATGGCACGCATGCCAGCCCCCATCGCCACAGACGGGGCTTTTTGCTGTGCCCGAAAACACTTTGATCAGGGAGAACGGGGCGTGCAGACCAGCACCACCATCCGCCGCAAGTCCAGCAGGCTCACGGCCGCCACAGTGGCCGTCACCGCTGCTGCGGCACTCTTGGCCTCCGCCATACCGGCCAACGCCCAGACAGGTACCAGCTGGCGGAATGCGGAACATGCGGCTGCGGTCGTGGAAAAGGCGACCGGGACCGCAGACGTCGCCTCCTCGGCAGCGGCCCCGGGCGCGCCGCTGACCAGAACCGTCACCACCAGCGGTGGCCGCGCCGTCACGGTCACCGCGCCGGATACGGCCACCGGCACCCTCAAGGCCGCCACTGACACCGGCGCTTCGCTCGGCCTGACCCTGCCCGGCGCCAAGGACGTGGAAGGCGTCAAGGCCGGCGTGGGCACCGTGGTCTATCCCGACGCCGCACCCCGTACCGATGTCGCCGTCCAGTCCACCACCGACGGCGGTGCCCGCACCCTGGTCACCCTCAAGGACGCCAAGGCGCCCACCAGTCAGCGTTTCAAACTCGATCTGCCGGCGGGCGTCAAGGCTGTCGGCAACGGTGAAGGCGGATACGACCTCATCCGTCAGACCCAGGGGGGCGAACCCGTCCTGGTGGTCGGCTCCATAGACGCGCCCTGGGCCAAGGACGCCAACGGCAAGAAAGTCTCCACTGCTTACAGGCTCGACGGGAACTCGCTGATACAGACCATCGAGACGAACGAGACCACCGCGTTTCCCGTAGTGGCCGACCCCACCGTCAGCTACGGCTGGAACGTTTACTACAGGTTCAGCAAGGCTGAAGTTAAGAAGTATGCCTCCAAGGTGAAGTACGCAGCAGGCGGCGCGGCCTTGTGTGGATTTCTCGGCGTACCTGCCGCCGCTGTGGCCTGTGGCGTCATCGCAGGGGGGACCCTGTCGCACTTCCAAGGCGTTTGGTCATCGGCCGCCACGTACAACAAGTGCGTGGAGGTTAAGATCGGTTACACAGGTATTTACGGCGGAGCGAAGAACTACAAGTGCTGAAGGAGAGGTGGACCAACGTGCGCCGATTTCTTACGACCGAGCCGGCCAACCCGTATGCGGCCAGCGCGCTGGTCACCGTCCTGCTCTACGCGTGCATGCTGATAGTGCGCCTCGTGCTCTCAGCTTCACCGTTCCAGTCCATGGACATCGCCTTCATACCCGCGGTATTCGTCCTGGCGCTCGCAGCGCGACTCTTCACCGCACGACGGAAGGGCAGGGTCTGACCCTGCGGCGCTGACGCAGTACTCCGCAGATTAGTGGCCCCTGACCTGGGATCCTTGGGTCAGGGGCCACTTTCGCTCCTCAGTGCAGTCGGCCCGTAACTGTCCGAATCTGGTGGCCCCTCGGCGTGGAGCGTCGAGCCGCCGGTCGTGCGGCGCGAGGGGCAGATACTCGACGCCTGAAGGCCGCTGGCACGTGACGTCGTCGATCCACCCGGTCGCCGATCCCGTAAGGGAGTTGGCGGTCGGGTGGTCTGCTGTGTGCGGGTTCCGGCCAATCCCGTTCCGAGTGTTCCGTCCGGGTGTGGCTGCGACTACAACCCGCGGTAACAGCAGACCGGAGGGGAGGCCCCATGGTGCGTGCGAGACGCGGGCGGGGGGCGTTACGTGGGTGGCGTACGCGGTCCGGGGCGGGTGCCCGGCGGCGGTTCCGGGCGGCGGTGGCGACCTCGGCGGCGGCGGTGACCTTGGTGTGCACCGTGGCGGCGGGCGGGGCGAGTGCCGCGGCCGGGGCCGTGGGACGGGACGGGCCGGCCGCCAAGCCGCTGTCGCCCGAGCTGGAGACGATCCGGGCGCGGGAGGCGGCCGGGCTGTACGGGGATCCGGCGGAGCGGCCGGTCGGGGAGCGGAAGACCGCGGTGATCTCGCTGGGGGACAGCGAGATCTCGGGGGAGGGTGTCGGGACGTACGAGCCGGGTACCGACGGGCCGGACAACTGGTGTCACCGCTCACCGGACTCGGCGATCCACCGGACCGGGATCGCGGCGGATGTGACGTACAACGTCGCCTGCTCGGGTGCCTCCAGCGGCAACATCGTGATCGGTGGCAGCAAGCAGTACGCCGATGAGCTGGTGCAGAGCGACAGTCTGGCGATCAAGGCCCGCAACACGCGGCTGAAGATGGTGCTGCTGGTTGCGGGCGCCAATGACGATCTGCAGTTCGGGCCGGTGATGACGGACTGCGTGGAGCGCTGGTTCCTGTTCCAGGGCACCTGCGAGCCGAAGTACCGGCCGGGCTGGCAGGCGCGGGTCGACGCTCTGGTGCCGAAGGTCGAGCGGACGGTGGCCGATCTGCGGACCGTGATGCGGGACGCCGGGTACGCGGACGGTGACTACCGGCTCGTGGTGATGTCGTATCCGAGCCCGATCGGGCCGGATGTGACGGACAACCCGCACTACCCGGGGAAGCTGCCGGGCGGCTGTACCGGCTACACCTCCGACGCGGGCTGGGGGCGCAATGCCGCCGTGCCGGCGTTCGAGAAGGGGATGCGGACGGCCGCGCGGGACACGGGCGCGACCTATCTGGACGCCTCGCGGCTGTTCCACGGGCACGAGGTGTGCATGGAGGACACCTGGGCCCGCGGGCTGTGGGTGAACCTCACCAACCCCTTCCCGCCGAACGCGAACTCGGTGCGGCAGTCCTTCCACCCCAACGCCCGCGGGCACGGCGCGTTCGCCTCGTGTCTGACCCAGTTGTATGCGTCGGGGCTGCGGGAGGCGTCCTGCGCCGATCCGGCGAGCACCGGGCAGCCGAAGCTGTACGCGGGGGCCTGGGACGACGCGTACCGGCCGCTGAGGAACGCCGCCACGGGCAGCTGTGTGGATGCGACCGGCGGCGCGAGCGGCGACGGGACGGCGGTCGGCGGCTGGGACTGCCACGGCGGGCGCAACCAGGGCTGGTGGTACGACCCCGAGCGGCGGTCGGTGCATGTGGAGCTGACCCAGGACCGGTGTCTGGACGTGCCCGGCGCCCGGTACGCGGCCGGGGCCGGTCTGGTGCTGTGGAACTGCTCGGGCGCGGCCAACCAGGAGTTCGTACGGGCCGACGGCACCATCCGGCCGGCCGCCGCGCCGTCGCTGTGCCTGACGCTGGGGGCGGCGAAGGAACCGCTGCGGTTGCAGGGGTGTGACGGGTCGGCCGGGCAGCGGTTCGCCTAGGGGTGTCTCTCCTGGGGCCTGGGGCCTGGGGCCTGTTCCTGTGCGGCAGGGTGTGCGGTCGTACGGCAAGGGGCCCGCTCCGGAGCTTGTGTGCTCCGGGGCGGGCCCCTTGCCCGTGGCCGGGACGGCGTTACAGCGTGCCGAGCTTCAGCAGGGCGAGCAGGGCGACCAGCTGGATCGCGGAGGCGCCGAGGGCCTTGGGCCACGGCAGGTCGTGCGACTTGCTCACCATGGAGGTGAGCAGATAGCCGGTGGCGAGCCAGGTCAGCCAGCCCAGGACCTGCACCAGGGTGCTGTCGCCGCCGAGGAACATGGCGAAGAGCAGCCGGGGCGCGTCCGTGATCGTCATGATCAGCATGGCCAGGCCGATGGTCGGCTGCCAGGCGCCGTCGCCGCCGAGCTGGCGGGCCATGGTGTGGGTGACCGCGCCCAGGATCAGGCTGCCGATGATGAACATCACCGCGGTGATCAGCACCCAGGGGATGCTGTTGGACAGCGTGGCGTTCAGCACATCCGCGCGGGCCTTGTCGAAGCCGAAGACCGCGAGCAGGCCGTAGATGAAGGTGACGACGAGGGCGGGGGCCCAGACCGCGTGGTCGCGCATCTGCCAGAACGTGGCCTCGGGGCGCAGCACGATGCCGGACAGCAACTGCTTCCAGTGCAGCTTGGGGCCGGCCGGCGGTGCGCTGGTCTGCCCGGCGCGGTAGGTGCCGCCGGCTGCGTACGCGCCGTCGGGGCCGTTGTCGTACCCGCCCGGCTGCGCACCATAGGCGTCCGGCGCCTCGCCGACGCTGAACTGCTGGGTGTGACCTGGGTTGTTGTCGTTCCCATACGGCGGGTAGGACTGCTGGGGGTGGTAGCCGCCGTCGCCGAAGTACTCGGGCTCGCCGTGCTGGCCGTGCGGCTGTCCCTGCGGCCCGCCGCCGTACTGCTGCGGTGGCTGCTGCCACTGCCCGTGCGGCGGTGGGGGCTGCTGTCCGTACGGCCCTTGCTGTCCGTACGGAGCCTGCTGCCCCTGCTGCCCTTGCTGTCCGTTCTGCGCGGGGCGGGCATCCCGTCCGCGACCCATCCTGAATCCAGCCACGTACTCGAAAGTACCTGGTCCGCGTGGATGGGGTGGCCGAGCTGGGGGATCGGGGCGGGGTTTGCTGCTGACCTGTGACATCCCCTAGGGGGTTCCCCGAGGGGGAACGGGGACGGAAGCCGGCGTCCATCGGAGGGTGAGCTGCGGCAGGTTCTCCATGTTGCTCCTGCCGTCGTCCGTGGCCACCACCCGGAAGCCGTGGTGGGCGTAGAACGCCCGGGCGTCCGCGTTGAGTTGGAAGACGTGCAGGAACAGGCCGTCCGGGCGGTGCCGCCGTGCCGCGGCGAGCAGCAGGCTGCCGATGCCGGTGCGGCGGACGTCCGGGCGCAGATAGAGCTGGTCGAGCAGTTCGCCCCGGACGGCGGCATAGCCGAGGAGCTCCGGACCACAGGCGGCGACGACGGTGTGACACTGCGGCAGCACGATCTCCCGGACCCAGCGGGTGACCTCGTCATGGGTACGGCGCTGGGGCGGCAGGTAGGGCATGGTGACCTGTCGTGATGCCTGGTGGATGGCGGCTATCGCCGGGGCGTCGGTGGGTATGGCGAGCCGGATGGTGAGGGGCGGGGCGGGGGCCGTAGTGGGGGCTGCAGTCGGTGGGACGCCGGGGCTTGAGGCGGTGGCGTACGGGGTGTCAGGCATGTTCATGCTCGCGTTGAAGGCGGTGGTGCGGGTGTTGCTGCTGGCGGCGGTGGCGGTGCCGGTGTCCCTGTGGGGGGCCGTGCCGGTGTGGGGGCGCGCTTTCCTGTCCATGTCGTCATGGTCGGGGCGCGCCTCGGGAGCGGCAACTTCATTGTCAGATGGGTGCTTTGACGACTGGGTGGCGGCTCCCCTGGCCCCATCGCCCCATGACCGCGGTGGTCCTGACTCTTGGTCATGAACCACTCAGGGAGCCGTGAAGTCCGCCGTGGTGAACGACACCTCTGGCTTTGAGGCGAGGCCTGACGGGCCGCCGGGGTGGACCGTCACCCTGTCGTGGGTGTGGCCGTGCCGGGTCAGCAGTACGAGGTCGGCATGGCCGTCGCCGTCGAAGTCGGTGAGGGCGAGGACCGTGGAGAGCGGGCGGCCGGGCCCGGGGAGGCGGGGCGCCGTGAGGCGGCGCACGGTGGTGGACAGCCCGTCCGCAGAGCCGACGAGGAGGGCGGGGCGGGTGCCGCCTATGACGAGGTCCGTGTAGTCGTCGCCGGTCACCTCGGCGGCGGCGAGGGTGGGCGTGCCGCCCGTCCCCGTGTGGAGGGGGCCGGGGCGGCCGGCGACGGACAGCAGGCCGTCGGTGCCGGCGGTGGCGGGAGTCGGTCCCCGGCCGGCGGCGGAGAAGTGGCCGAAGACCGTGGCGTAACCGGGCGGGTAGGCCGCCGGCCCCGCGCGGACGGGGCCCCGGGGGCCGCCGAGCGCCAGACGGCTGCGGGCCCGGTGGCCGGGGGCGGCGGTGCGTACGAGGAGGTCGTCGGCGCCGTCGTGATCGAGGTCGGCGGCGGACGAGAGGGGAGCCGCGGTGGCCAGGGCGGTCCCGGGGACGTTGATCGGTGCGCCGGCTGCCTTGGGAGCGCCGGTGCGGGTGAACGGGCCCCGGAGGTAGCTGATCCGGGGGCCGGAGGCGGTGACGGCCAGGTCCTCGGCGCCGTCCCCGTCGAAGTCGCCGCAGACCGGCTGGTCGGGCCATTCGTTGCCGAACCTGGCCCGGTCGGGGATGCGGAGCCGCACGGCGCGGCCGGCGCCGAGCCCCCGCGGTGAGCCGAAGAGGAGCTGGACGGGGACGGGCGGGCGGCCGATGCCGTCGTAGGGCGGGTCCGTGGTGACGACGAGGTCGCTGAAGCCGTCCTGGTCGAGATCGCAGACGGTTTCGGCCTCGAAGGACGCGGGCACGGCCGAGCCGGTGCGCGCGGCGTTCCGGGCCGGGGTGAGCAACTCCCTGGTGGCCGGGGCGAGTCCGTGCGCGGAGCCGTAGACGATGCCGATGCCGGGGTCGTCGTCATGACCTTTGGCGGGCGCGAGCAGGCTGTCGACGACGAGGTCGGGATGGCCGTCCCCGTTGAAGTCATGGGCGGTCCGGCTGCCGTGGCCGGCGGGGACGGCGCGCGCGGCAGGGAGCGAGGAGGCACGGTGCCGGGCGGCGGGACGGCCGGCACCGGAGGAGGAGAGCGGGCCGCAGGAGCTGAGGAAAAGGGCGAGCGCGAGCCCGAGCCCCGCTGCCACGGCAGACCGTCCTCGCATGCCGTCCCCACCCCGTTCGTACCGCTGTCGTCGTGTCGTCATTCCCCGCCCCTGATGCTCCCCGGCGGTCCGGCCGCGCCGCAACGCCGGCCGCACAGCCTGTGGAAAACCCCGGCGGCCGGCCCCGTGCAACTACGGGGCCGGCCGCCGGCAATGCTCGTCACCGTGCGGTTACTGCACCGGCTCCGGCTCGGGGGTGTCCTCGGACTCCTCGTCGCCCGCCGGGTCGACGGGGGTCTTGACGGAGTCAAGCAGCAGCTGGGCGACGTCGACGACCTGGATGGATTCCTTTGCCTTGCCGTCGTTCTTCTTGCCGTTGACCGAGTCGGTCAGCATGACGAGGCAGAAGGGGCAGGCCGTCGAGACGATGTCGGGGTTCAGCGACAGGGCCTCGTCGACGCGCTCGTTGTTGATGCGCTTGCCGATGCGCTCTTCCATCCACATCCGCGCACCGCCGGCGCCACAGCAGAAGCCGCGCTCCTTGTGGCGGTGCATTTCCTCGTTCCGCAGGCCCGGCACCTTGGCGATGATCTCGCGCGGCGGGGTGTAGACCTTGTTGTGGCGGCCCAGGTAGCAGGGGTCGTGGTAGGTGATCAGGCCCTCTACCGGGGTGACGGGGATCAGCTTGCCCTCGTCGATGAGGTGCTGCAGCAGCTGGGTGTGGTGGATGACCTCGTACTCGCCACCCAGCTGGGGGTACTCGTTCGCGATCGTGTTGAAGCAGTGCGGGCAGGTCGCGACGATCTTCTTCTTGGACGTCGGCTTCTTCGTCGACTCGTCCTCGCTGTCCTCGCCGAAGGCCATGTTCAGCATCTCGACGTTCTGCTGTCCGAGCTGCTGGAACAGGAACTCGTTGCCCAGACGGCGGGCGGAGTCACCGGTGCAGGCCTCGTCGCCGCCCATGATCGCGAACTTCACGCCCGCGATGTGCAGCAGCTCCGCGAAGGCCTTGGTGGTCTTCTTGGCGCGGTCCTCCAGGGCGCCGGCGCAGCCGACCCAGTAGAGGTAGTCGACCTCGGTGAGGTCCTCGACGTCCTTGCCGACGACGGGGATCTCGAAGTCGACCTCCTTGGTCCACGCGAGGCGCTGCTTCTTGGCCAGGCCCCAGGGGTTGCCCTTCTTCTCCAGGTTCTTCAGCATCGTGCCGGCCTCGCTGGGGAAGCTGGACTCGATCATGACCTGGTAGCGGCGCATGTCGACGATGTGGTCGATGTGCTCGATGTCGACCGGGCACTGCTCCACACAGGCGCCGCAGGTGGTGCAGGACCACAGCACGTCCGGGTCGATGACCCCGCCCTCTTCGAGGGTGCCGACCAGCGGGCGCTCGGCCTCCGCCAGGGCGGCGGCCGGGACGTCCTTCAGCTGCTCCTCGGTGGCCTTCTCCTCGCCCTCCATGGTCTTGCCGCCGCCGGCCAGCAGATACGGAGCCTTGGCGTGGGCGTGGTCGCGCAGCGCCATGATCAGCAGCTTCGGCGACAGCGGCTTGCCGGTGTTCCAGGCCGGGCACTGCGACTGGCAGCGACCGCACTCGGTGCAGGTGGAGAAGTCGAGGATGCCCTTCCAGGAAAAGTGCTCGATCTGCGAGACACCGAACTGGTCGTCCTCGCCCGGGTCCTCGAAGTCGATCGGCTTGCCCTCGCTGGTCATCGGCTGAAGCGCGCCCAGGGCCACGTCACCGGACGCCTCGCGCTTGAACCAGATGTTGGGGAAGGCCAGGAAGCGGTGCCAGGCGACGCCCATGTCGGTCTTGAGGGCGACCGTGATCATCCAGATGAAGGACGTCGCGATCTTCAGGCCGGCGAAGAAGTACGTGAGGTTCTGGAGCGTGGAGAGGTCCATCCCCTCCAGCCACGAGACGACCGGGTACGAGACGAAGAACGAGGCCTCGTAGCCGTCCACGTGGTGCTGGGCGCCCTCCAGGGCGTGCAGCATGAAGATGCAGACGCCCACGATGAGGATGACGGCCTCGACGAAGTACGCCTGGCCGATGTTGGAGCCCGCGAAGCGCGACTTGCGGCCCGGCTTGTTCGGCCTGTTCAGCTGCCGGATCACGATGAGGGTCAGGATGCCGAGCGTCGTCATCGTGCCGAGGAACTCGACGAAGACGTTGTACGGCGCCCATTCGCCGATGATCGGCAGCAGCCAGTCGGCCTGGAAGAGCTGGCCGATGGCGTTGACGATCGTCAGCAGCAGGGAGAAGAAGCCCACCGCCACGAACCAGTGCGCCACCCCGACGACGCCCCAGCGGTTCATCCGGGTGTGGCCGAGGAACTCCTTGACCACCGTGATCGTGCGTTGCTTGGGATCGTCCGTCCGGGTCCCGGCGGGCACCGGCTGACCGAGCCGCACGAAGCGGTAGATCTGCAGGAGGGCACGGCCGAACAGCGCGACGCCGACCGCGATTAGGACCAGCGACACGATGATCGCGGCGAGTTGCATGGGTGGCTCCTCGAACCTGCGAGAGCGGAAAACTGAGCGGAACTACTAAGCGGTAACTTTTCGGGTCTGCGCTGAGGTTACCCATTCTCCCGGGTGCCATGAAGCCGCCCGGCCGGTGATCTGCGTCGCGAAGGCAACCCTCTGCGGCCTTGTGTGCGTCCTCCTGGTGACGTGATGACGGTAAGCGCGATATAAAAGTTGAGCGGCGCCGACTCACCTCTGTTGACAGGCTTTCCTCGGTGCTGCACTGTTGAGCCTGTTCCACTCAAGTCAGCTGGAGGAATTGAAATGGCACGTGCGGTCGGCATCGACCTGGGCACGACGAACTCCGTCGTCAGTGTTCTCGAAGGCGGTGAGCCCACCGTCATCACCAACGCCGAGGGCGCCAGGACCACGCCGTCCGTCGTCGCCTTCGCCAAGAACGGCGAGGTGCTGGTCGGCGAGGTCGCGAAGCGCCAGGCGGTCACCAACGTCGACAGGACCATCCGGTCGGTCAAGCGCCACATGGGCACCGACTGGAAGATCGACATCGACGGCAAGGGCTTCAACCCGCAGCAGATGAGCGCCTTCATCCTGCAGAAGCTCAAGCGTGACGCCGAGGCGTACCTCGGGGAGAAGGTCGTGGACGCGGTCATCACCGTTCCGGCCTACTTCAACGACTCCGAGCGTCAGGCCACGAAGGAGGCCGGCGAGATCGCGGGCCTGAACGTCCTGCGTATCGTCAACGAGCCTACCGCTGCCGCCCTGGCCTACGGCCTGGAGAAGGACGACCAGACCATCCTGGTCTTCGACCTCGGTGGCGGTACCTTCGACGTCTCGCTGCTGGAGATCGGCGACGGTGTCGTCGAGGTGAAGGCCACCAACGGTGACAACCACCTCGGTGGTGACGACTGGGACCAGCGCGTCGTCGACTACCTGGTCAAGCAGTTCCAGAACGGCCACGGCGTCGACCTGTCCAAGGACAAGATGGCGCTCCAGCGTCTGCGCGAGGCGGCCGAGAAGGCGAAGATCGAGCTGTCGTCCTCCACCGAGACGACGATCAACCTTCCCTACATCACCGCGTCCGCCGAGGGCCCGCTGCACCTGGACGAGAAGCTCACCCGCTCGCAGTTCCAGCAGCTCACCTCGGACCTCCTGGACCGCTGCAAGACGCCGTTCCACAACGTCATCAAGGACGCGGGTATCAACCTGTCCGAGATCGACCACGTGGTCCTGGTCGGCGGCTCGACCCGTATGCCGGCCGTCGCCGAGCTCGTCAAGGAGCTGACCGGCGGCAAGGACGCCAACAAGGGCGTCAACCCGGACGAGGTCGTCGCCATCGGCGCCACCCTCCAGGCCGGTGTCCTCAAGGGTGAGGTCAAGGACGTCCTCCTGCTGGACGTCACCCCGCTGTCCCTCGGTATCGAGACCAAGGGCGGCATCATGACCAAGCTGATCGAGCGCAACACCACGATCCCGACCAAGCGCTCCGAGATCTTCACGACGGCCGAGGACAACCAGCCGTCCGTGCAGATCCAGGTCTACCAGGGCGAGCGCGAGATCGCGGCGTACAACAAGAAGCTCGGGATGTTCGAGCTGACCGGTCTGCCGCCGGCCCCCCGCGGGGTCCCGCAGATCGAGGTCTCCTTCGACATCGACGCCAACGGCATCATGCACGTGACCGCGAAGGACCTGGGCACGGGCAAGGAGCAGAAGATGACCGTCACCGGCGGCTCCTCGCTGCCGAAGGACGAGGTCGACCGGATGCGCCAGGAGGCCGAGCAGTACGCGGACGAGGACACCAAGCGCCGCGAGGCCGCCGAGACCCGCAACCAGGCCGAGCAGCTCGTCTACCAGACCGAGAAGTTCCTCAAGGACAACGAGGACAAGGTCCCCGGCGAGGTCAAGACCGAGGTCGAGGAGGCCGTCACTGAGCTGAAGGAGAAGCTCAAGGGCGAGGACACCGCGGAGATCCGCACCGCCACCGAGAAGGTCGCGGCCGTCTCCCAGAAGCTGGGCCAGGCCATGTACGCCGACGCCCAGGGTGCGCAGGCCGCCGAGGGTGCCGAGGGCGCCGCCGGCGAGCAGGCCAAGGCCGAGGACGACGTCGTGGACGCCGAGATCGTCGACGACGAGAAGCCGAAGAAGGATGGTGCCGCGTGACGGAGGAGACCCCGGGCTTCGACGAGAAGCCCGACGTCCCCTCTGACGCCGCTCCCGAAGACGCGGCGCAGGCCGAGTCCGCCGACAAGGCGGGCTCGGCCCCGGCCGGGGACGTAACCGACGTAGGGCTCCAGGCGCAGCTGGACCAGGTGCGTACGGCGCTCAACGAGCGCACGGCGGACCTCCAGCGGCTCCAGGCGGAGTACCAGAACTACCGCCGTCGGGTGGAACGGGACCGGGTCACGGTCAAGGAGATCGCTGCGGCGAACCTCCTGTCCGAGCTCCTGCCCGTGCTCGACGACGTCGGCCGCGCCCGTGAGCACGGCGAACTGGTCGGCGGCTTCAAGTCGGTGGCCGAATCGCTGGAGACCGTGGTGGCCAAGCTGGGTCTGCAGCAGTTCGGCAAGGAGGGCGAGCCCTTCGACCCGACGATCCACGAGGCGCTGATGCACTCGTACGCACCGGATGTCACCGAGACGACGTGCGTGGCGATCCTGCAGCCCGGGTATCGCATCGGTGAGCGAACGATCCGCCCCGCGCGGGTCGCCGTCGCCGAGCCGCAGCCGGGCACGCAGAGCGCCAAGTCCGGAGCCGATGACGACGCCAAGGGCGCCACGGCTTCGGACGAGGAGAGCGGTGGCCCGGACGAGGGCTGACGTGAGCACAGACAAGAAGACCGCGCGGGAGGAGGGACGTCGGGGATGAGCACCAAGGACTTCGTCGAGAAGGACTACTACAAGGTCCTCGGCGTCCCGAAGGACGCCACCGAAGCGGAGATCAAGAAGGCGTACCGCAAGCTCGCCCGGGAGTACCACCCGGACGCCAACAAGGGCGACGCCAAGGCCGAGGAGCGCTTCAAGGAGATCTCCGAGGCGAACGACGTCCTGGGCGACAGCAAGCGCCGCAAGGAGTACGACGAGGCGCGCGCGCTGTTCGGCAACGGCGGGTTCCGGCCGGGCCCCGGCGGGGGCGGCGGCAACTTCAACTTCGACCTGGGCGACCTCTTCGGGGGCGGCCAGGGCCAGGGCGGCGGCTTCGGCGGCGGCCTGGGAGATGTGTTCGGCGGCCTGTTCAACCGTGGTGGTGCCGGCACGCGCACCCATGCGCGCCGCGGCCAGGACATCGAGTCCGAGGTGACGCTCAGCTTCACCGAGGCGGTCGACGGGGCCACGGTCCCGCTGCGGATGTCCAGCCAGGCGCCGTGCAAGGCGTGTTCGGGCACCGGCGACAAAAACGGTACGCCCCGGGTCTGCCCGACCTGTGTGGGCACCGGCCAGGTCAGCCGGGGCACGGGCGGCGGGTTCTCGCTCACCGATCCGTGCGGCGACTGCAAGGGCCGGGGGCTGATCGCCCAGGACGCCTGCGAGGTCTGCAAGGGAAGCGGGCGCGCCACCAGTGCCCGCACGATGCAGGTCCGTATCCCCGCGGGCGTCTCCGACGGGCAGCGCATCCGGCTGCGCGGCAAGGGCGCCCCGGGCGAGCAGGGCGGTCCGGCCGGTGATCTGTATGTGGTCGTGCATGTCGACGCCCACCCGGTCTTCGGCCGCAAGGGCGACAACCTCACCCTCACGGTGCCGGTCACCTTCCCGGAGGCCGCCCTCGGCGGTGAGGTCAAGGTGCCGACGCTGGGCGGTCCGCCGGTGACGCTGAAGCTACCGGCCGGTACCCCCAACGGACGCACCATGCGGGCCCGCGGCAAGGGAGCAACCCGTAAGGACGGCACCCGCGGTGATCTGCTGGTCACCATCGAGGTGCTGGTCCCCGGTGATCTCAGCGACCAGGCCAAGGCATCGCTGGAGTCGTATCGCGAGGCGACCGCGGGGCCGGACCCGCGGGCGGAGCTGTTCCAGGCCGCGAAGGGAGCATGAGATGGACAGCCGGGGCGGGCAGCGTCGTAACCCGTATGAACTGACCG
The DNA here is from genome assembly GCF_004122755.1 of Streptomyces sp. TM32. Lineage (NCBI taxonomy): Bacteria > Bacillati > Actinomycetota > Actinomycetes > Kitasatosporales > Streptomycetaceae > Streptomyces > Streptomyces sp. TM32. Next base: position 18,906 of record NZ_SDIG01000057.1, on the reverse strand, counting down.
AAGAGTCGCCGGTGTACGTCATCTCCGTCGCGGCCCAGCTCTCCGGCCTGCATCCGCAGACCCTTCGGCAGTACGACCGGCTGGGGCTGGTCTCGCCCGACCGCACGGCCGGGCGGGGCCGCCGCTATTCGGCCCGGGACATCGAACTGCTCCGTACGGTGCAGCAGTTGTCCCAGGACGAGGGCATCAACCTCGCCGGCATCAAGCGCATCATCGAGCTGGAGAACCAGGTCGCGGCCCTGCAGCAGCGGGTCGCCGAGCTCCAGGGCGCCCTGGAGGGCGCGGCCAGCGCGATGCAGCAGCGGGAGGCGGCGGTGCACGCCTCCTATCGGCGCGATCTGGTGCCGTATCAGGATGTGCAGCAGACCAGCGCGCTGGTGGTCTGGCGGCCCAAGCGGTCCGAGTAGGGCCGGCCGGGCGGCCGCCCGGCGCAGGACGCGGCGAAGGGCCGGGGAAACCCGGCCCTTTTCGCTGTCCCGGGGCGTGGTCAGCAGCCGCCGTATCCCGCGGTCGGCATCGACAGCCGCCGGTGCACCTGCGACTTCATCGCCAGGGTGTAGACCGGCTCGTCGAGGTCCGCGGTCTCCAGCCGGACGCCGGCCGCGGCGCACCGCGCGCCGAATTCGTCGGCCCCGTCGATGGCGTTCTCCAGCGCCCGCCGGTTGGGCGTCACGAACACATCGACCAGGCCCTCTTCGACGTCCTGCCACAGCGCGCAGTGGTCGGCGCGCAGCTGGTGCAGGCTGAGGCGGCAGGCGAGGTGGTAGTCACGGGCCGCCGCCCACCGGGTGCACATGTCGTGCTGGCTGCGGTCGTCGACCAGGAACGGATCCTCGTCCAGCTCGGACAGCGGCATCAGGCAGGCGATCGCCGTGACTCGGACCGAGTTCATCGTGCCCTCCGGGGCGTGGCGACTGTGGGGGCGACGATACCCCTGCGGGCGGCCCGTGGTGGAGGGTTGTACCGCTTGGATCAGGCCCGGCCCATGGCGCGGGTCACCGCGATTTCGATCATGATGCGGTCAGGGTTGGGCGCCGGCGTCCGCCCGTACCGCTCGGCGTAGCGGCGCACCGCGTCGGCCACCGACTCGGCGTCCGTACGCACCCGCGCCCGGCCCTCCAGCGTCGCCCAGCGCCCCTTGTCGACCTGGCAGACGGCCACCGTGGCACCGTCCGCCCCGGCGGCGAGGACGTTCTTGACCTTGGCGCTGTCCTTGCGGGTGATGATCCGCGCGATCCGCTGCCCGGCGTCATAGGTGACGCCCACGGGGACGACGTGCGGCGTGCCGTCCGGACGCAGGGTGGTGAGCGTCGGCATCAGGTACTCGCCCCAGAAGGCGAGGTACTCCGGGCTGAGGGCACTGAGGTCATGGGCCATGGGGGCCAGAGTAGTTCGGGGCCCGGGACTCAGAGGAGGTCGGCCGTTTCCAGGTCGAAGGAGAAGGGGGCGGGGAGGGGGAGCGGTTTGCCGATGGGCGTGGTGTTGTGTCCCGCGTAATCGTCCCCGGAGGGGTCGCTGAACAGCGTGATCGTGGCGTTGCTGCGGTCCACGAGCAGGTAGAGCGGGATGCCGGCGCGGGCGTAGCAGTGCCGTGTGGCCTTCCGGTCGCGCTCCGGATTGCTCGATGTCACCTCGACGACCATGGCGACTCCGTCGCTGGGCATCCAGGGAGGGGCGCCGCGGAAGAGACGCAGCGCGCGTGGGGCGATGGTGGCATCGGGGATCACGTGATTCTTGGGGCACCTGCCGCCGCGGCGCATCTCGAGCCCTTTGTAGCCGGAGACGTCCATGTCCACCTCGGACTGTCGCATGATCTGCGAGACGATCCCGCTGAAGCAGTGCTCATGCGTGCCGTCCGTGGGTGGTGTCACAACGATCTCCCCCTCGATCAGCTCGGCTCGGAAGCCCAGGGGCGTCTCCAAGGCGAGGAAGTAATCCAGGAGGGTCTCGTCGTCGGTGGGCATAGGCGCGTGTGCCGTAGCCGTCATGCTGCACCTCCTTGTGGTCGAAGGCCAGTGTCGACGGGCGCCGCGGAGGGGGGCGCTGCGAGCGCGCCCCGATTCCCTCGAACGAGTGAGCGAGAACCGGTGAGGGGGCTCGCCTCCGTGGCCTTGAGTGGAATAGACTCAACTTATCGCATGTTGGTGTGTGCAGGATGTGCCGAAGTGGGTCCAGACTGGGCACCGAGGCCGGGCAGGACGAGTCGAGGAGGATCACGAGCACGTGGACGCCGAGCTGACCAACAAGAGCCGGGAGGCGCTGAGCGCCGCCAATGAGCGGGCGGTCGCCGCCGGGCATGCGGACATGACGTCCGCCCATCTCCTGCTCGCGCTGCTGGCCGGGCAGGACAACGAGAACATCATGGACCTGCTGGCCGCCGTCGAGGCGGACGCCGCGGCGCTGCGCAACGGCGCCGACCGCCAGCTCGCCGCGCTGCCCAGCGTGCAGGGCTCGACGGTCGCGCCGCCGCAGCCGGACCGCGATCTGCTCTCCGCCATCGCGGACGCCACCCAGCGCGCCAAGGAGCTCGGTGACGCGTACGTCTCCACCGAGCATCTGCTGATCGGGATCGCCGCCAAGGGCGGGCGCACCGGCGAGCTGCTGGAGCAGCAGGGCGCCTCCGCCAAGAAGCTGCTGGCCGCCTTCGAGGCGAACCGCGGCGGGCAGCGGGTGACCAACGCCGACCCGGAGGGCACGTACAAGGCGCTGGAGAAGTTCGGTACGGACTTCACCGCGGCCGCCCGTGAGGGCAAGCTCGACCCGGTCATCGGCCGGGACCACGAGATCCGCCGCGTGGTGCAGGTGCTCTCCCGCCGTACGAAGAACAACCCGGTGCTGATCGGCGAGCCGGGCGTCGGCAAGACCGCCGTCGTCGAGGGGCTGGCGCAGCGGATCGTCAAGGGCGACGTGCCCGAGTCGCTGCGCAACAAGCGGCTGGTCGCGCTGGACCTCGGGGCGATGGTCGCGGGCGCCAAGTACCGCGGTGAGTTCGAGGAGCGGCTGAAGACCGTCCTGGCGGAGATCAAGTCCAGCGAGGGCCAGATCATCACCTTCATCGACGAGCTGCACACGGTCGTCGGCGCGGGCGCCGGCGGCGACTCGTCCATGGACGCGGGCAACATGCTCAAGCCGATGCTGGCCCGCGGTGAGCTGCGGATGGTCGGCGCGACCACCCTCGACGAGTACCGCGAGCGGATCGAGAAGGACCCGGCGCTGGAGCGGCGCTTCCAGCAGGTGCTGGTCGCCGAGCCGACCGTCGAGGACACGGTGGCCATTCTGCGCGGGCTCAAGGGCCGCTACGAGGCCCACCACAAGGTGCAGATCGCGGACTCCGCGCTGGTCGCCGCCGCCTCCCTCTCCGACCGCTACATCACCTCCCGCTTCCTGCCCGACAAGGCCATCGACCTGGTCGACGAGGCCGCCTCCCGGCTCCGGATGGAGATCGACTCCTCCCCCGTCGAGATCGACGAGCTCCAGCGTGCCGTCGACCGGCTCAAGATGGAGGAGCTGGCGCTCAGGAACGAGACCGACGCCGGCTCCGTCCAGCGCCTGGAGAAGCTGCGCAAGGACCTCGCCGACAAGGAGGAGGAGCTGCGCGGTCTGACCGCCCGGTGGGAGAAGGAGAAGCAGAGCCTCAACCGCGTCGGTGCCCTCAAGGAGAAGCTCGACGAGCTGCGCGGCCAGGCCGAGCGCGCCCAGCGCGACGGCGACTTCGACACCGCCTCCAAGCTGCTCTACGGCGAGATCCCGGGCGTGGAGCACGAGCTGGAGGAGGCGGCCGCCGCCGAGGCCGAGCAGGAGGCGTCCAAGGAGTCCATGGTCAAGGAGGAGGTCGGCCCCGACGACATCGCGGATGTGGTCGGCGCCTGGACCGGCATCCCGGCCGGCCGCCTGCTGGAGGGCGAGACCCAGAAGCTGCTGCGGATGGAGGAGGAGCTCGGCAAGCGGCTGATCGGCCAGACCGAGGCGGTACGGTCGGTCTCCGACGCCGTACGCCGCACCCGCGCCGGGATCGCCGACCCGGACCGCCCCACCGGTTCCTTCCTCTTCCTCGGCCCGACCGGCGTCGGCAAGACCGAGCTGGCCAAGGCGCTCGCGGACTTCCTCTTCGACGACGAGCGGGCGATGGTCCGGATCGACATGTCGGAGTACGGCGAGAAGCACAGTGTCGCGCGGCTGGTCGGCGCGCCGCCCGGCTACGTCGGCTACGAGGAGGGCGGCCAGCTCACGGAGGCGGTGCGCCGCCGTCCGTACTCCGTCGTGCTGCTGGACGAGGTGGAGAAGGCCCACCACGAGGTCTTCGACATCCTGCTGCAGGTCCTCGACGACGGGCGGCTCACGGACGGCCAGGGCCGCACGGTCGACTTCCGCAACACCATCCTCATCCTGACCTCCAACCTGGGCTCCGGCTTCCTGATGGACCCGCTGCTCAAGGAGGAGGAGAAGAAGGAGAAGGTGCTGGAGACGGTCCGGGCTTCCTTCCGGCCCGAGTTCCTCAACCGCCTGGACGACGTGGTGGTGTTCCATCCGCTCGGCACCGACCAGCTGCAGCGGATCGCCCGGATCCAGCTCGACCATCTGCAGCGCCGCCTCGGCGACCGCAGGCTGACGCTGGACGTCACCGACCGCGCCCTGACCTGGCTCGCCTGGCTCGGCCAGGAGCCGGTCCCCGACGCCCCCGCGCCGGACTTGTCCTACGGCGCCCGCCCGCTGCGCCGCCTGGTCCAGACGGCCATCGGTGACCCGCTCGCCCGCGCCATCCTGGCCGGTGAGGTGCTCGACGGGGACACCGTGCGGGTGGATGTGGACGGCGACCAGTTGTCTGTGGAGTCCGTGGGGCAGGGCGCGGGCTGACCGGGGCGCTGCGGCCGTGGCACCCGGCGGGCGCGCGCCGGCCCGGGTGCCGGGCCGCACGGGCGGGGCGTACCGCCGGGCCGCCCCGCAGGGCCGTCACGGCCGGTGGCCGCCCGACGGGCACCGCGTGGTCGTGTCCTTGCCCGACACCTTGCCCGCATCCACCTCGTCCCGGGTTGCCAGTACGGGGCGGATGTGGGGGAGGATGGCAGGGTCCATACGAAGGGAATTCCACGGTGAGCATCGACCCGTCCTCGATTCCGAATTTCGGGGGCCAGCCCGAACCCGAGCCGTCGGGGCCTGATGGTCCCGTCGTGCCAGACCAGGACCTGGTCAAGCAGCTCCTCGACCAGATGGAGCTGAAGTACGTCGTCGACGAGGAGGGTGACCTCGCCGCCCCGTGGGAGCAGTTCCGCACGTACTTCATGTTCCGGGGCGAGGAGGAGCAGCAGCTCTTCTCCGTTCGTACGTTCTACGACCGTCCCCACGGCATCGACGAAAAGTCGAAGCTGCTGGAGGCGATCGACGACTGGAACCGCCGGACGCTGTGGCCCAAGGCCTACACCCACACCCACGACGACGGCACGGTCCGTCTGATCGGTGAAGCATCGATGCTGATCGGCACCGGTGTCTCGCTCGAACACTTCGTGTCGAGCACGGTCAGCTGGGTTCGCGCCTCGATCGAATTCGACAAGTGGATCGTCGAGCAGCTCGGCCTGGAGGCCGAGATCGAAGGCGACTCCGACCAGAAGCCGGGTGACGACGAGGCCTGAGCCCCGTCCGTCCCACACCCACCCTGCTGCGCGGGCCCCGGAGCTTTGAGGCTCCGGGGCCCGCGTCTGTCTGGGCGTGGGGGCGGTCATCGTCGACCGTCGGGCACGCCTCGTGGCCGTCCCGCGCCTACCGGTCTCCGAGCGTTGTCACTCCCGGTCAGACTTGATCATTTTTGACTCCCTGTGGAACCCTGCTTCGTTCATTGCTCGTCCGCACGTCCGGAGTTGAGCGGACGCGGAGCCAAGGGGGGAGGCCGGCGGTGTCCATCGAGCTGCCTGGTGAAGTCGTCTGGATCATGGAGCTGATGGGCCTGGAATGGCCCGACATCGACGAGGACGAGCTGCGGGCCTGGGCCGGGCACGTGCGGGAGTTCGGGCAGGGGCTGAAGGAGTCCCACGACGGTACGGACTCCCTGCTGAAGGGCCTCGCGGACGCCTACGAGGGCGCGTCCTACGACGCCTTGCTCAGCCGATGGGGCCAGGCCTCCGGTGAACACCTGACAGTTCTGACCAACTGCTGTGACGTGCTGGCGACGGCACTGGAGGTGACGGCCACCGGCGTGGTCGTGGCCAAGGGCGTGGTCATTGCCCAACTGGTCATCACCGCCGTCGAGATGGCGGCCGCGGCCGCCGCCACGGTAGCGACGCTCGGCATCGCCGCGGCTGCCGAGGCGGCAGCCATCGAGGTCGGCAAACGCATCGTCAGAGAGGTCATCCAGGAGATCGAGGACGTCCTCATCGCCGAATTGGTCTCCATGGCGATCGAGCCCTTCCAGGCCGAGATCGAAAAGGCTGTGTCAGGCCTTGTTTTCAAGGGCGTTGACGCGGCGCTCGGTGCCGCGGGGGGTGCCGCATGAGCAAGGGGTTCCGGGCCGACACCGGGCACATGGCGAAGGCGGCCAAGGATGCCCATGGGCATGCGGAGCGGGTGGAGAGCCACAGCAGCAATCTGGACGCCAAAACGCGCGGCAGGCTGCTCGGCAAGGGCCGATTCGGGATGATCGTGGAGAAGGCCGTCCGCCCGATCATCGATTCCATGATTACGGACATGTCCAAGGCCATGGCCAGGGGGCACCGGTCGATCGGGCACGGGCTGGACATCAGCAGGAAGAACATCGACGAGGCCGAGGAAGCGATACGCAAGAACCTGCGGCGTCACAAGGACGAGCGGGACGCGGTTCACCTGAAGCTCGGTCAGCGGGTGCTGGGCGAGGACGGCTTGCGAGACAAGCACCGGGAGCGTGTCGCCGAACACGTCGATGACCTTCGTAGGCAGGGGCACGGGCCGCAGCGGCACCTCGATCCGACCGACGACATGCTGAAGGAGAGGTTGGGCAAGCCCATACGGATCGTGGATGGGAACAAGAATCCCCTCAGCGACGCTCATGGAAACCCACGGTTTCATCGGAACGGGGATGGATACTTCCAGACGGACGAGAAGATCGATCCTGCGCACGGGCCGAATGCCAGAGAACGGCTCAAGGGGGACGATCTTTACATGGATGCGGAGGACCCGTCGCGGAAGCATAAGTGTGACGCCTTCTCCACGGCCTTCGGTCCTGGCCAGGACGAGGCGTTCATGCATGCTGAACGGTACGCCCGGAGCCGGCTGGATCCCACAGACCCCAAACCGGTCGAATTCTCGCCCGAGGAGGCTTGGGGCCCCGGAACCGATCACCACGAGCGATTCCGCGGCTTCTATATAGATCGGAATAAGCCATTTCTTCCGGACGGGAGTATGAACTACCGGCCGGTGGACTTTCAGGGAGCGAAGATAGTCGCAGTCTTCAGACCGGACGGTAATGGAGGACACAGAATGGTGACGATGTTTCCGCAGCCAGTGAAAGAGCGCAATGCATGAGCTTCCCAGAAGATATCCCACACTTTGTGGAGGATCGGGACGTCGGTACATTTTTCAGGATTACACTCAATGTCGAGTTCATTGACGATATTGCTCGGGCCAGGGGCAGTGTGATCCGAACCGACAAAAAGAAGGGCGAGGTGTTCCGAGACACGCCCTTCGCCCGACATCTGCGGGAGGCGTTGGAATACCTGCTGCGCGAGCGGCCGGCCGACCCGACGGAGTGGGCGCTGATGACGGGAGTGTCCTTTTGGGAGGACGACCGTCTGTACGCTTACCTGCAGGATCTCTACGACTACTTCTACGGCGACCGTAAGGAGCCCCCCGTGGCCCCGGACCCGGAGGCGCCGCCGCCGGAGAAGTTCTGGACGTAACGGTGGCCCGGTGCGCCGCCGGGCCATGCGAAGACGATCCCCGCTCACGCCACCCACCTTCACGGACGGAGTCCCACCCCCATGTCGATCCGCGACGAGCTGCCGCCCCGCACCGGCCCGTGGGCGAGCCGTTTCGACACCGAGGAAGCCATGGTCCAAGCGGACGACGCCCTGCGTGCGGCGGCGTTGAAGAATCACGACCTCTCGCCGATTCTGCCGTTCGAGGCCGTTTACGGAGAGGGCGAGAACTGCCTGGGGAAGGCCACGGCGATCACCATCGATCCCCGGCGGCCGTACAGCCCCAGCGGTGAAGTGAACTACGTCTACGCGGACTTCTCGACGCGCGGCCTGCTGTACGGGGTTTATCGCCCTGCCCAGGAACTGGAGAACGAGGACGGGCCGGAGAACGACGCCGACCTGCGGAACACCACGCTCTACCCGTACCCGGGCGGATACGAGGAGATAGACCCGGTCACCGCCCCGCTGGCCGACCTGGGGCTGGACGTACCCGGCATCGACCGCCGCTTTCTGCATTTCTGTGCGGGAATTCTCGGGGTCGAGGCCGTCGACGATCTCGGCATGCTGCGGGGGACATTCGATGCGGCCTGGCCCGATTACCGGCAAACGATTCGCGCGGGGCTCATGCACCTCGTGACGAACGAGCCGCTGACGGTGGAGCAGTGGTTCGGGCTGACCTATGTGCGCTTCCCCGACCAGCGGGAGCTGCGGGCCTATCTCGCGCAGGTCTATGCCTACCTCTTCGAGGATTTCGAGGCCATGCCGCTCGCTCCGCAGTGAGTCGGTGGGGAGGCGTGCTGCCCCGGCCGTGACGACGGCCGGGGCCCTGGCCGGCTGCCGTCAGAGACGCTTCAAGCGGTCTGCCGCCTCCTGGAGCACCTCGGGGCTCTTGCAGAACGCGAACCGCACGAAGGGTGCTCCCACCTCCTTGTGGTCGTAGAAGACGGCGTTGGGGATGGCGACGACGCCGGCGCGTTCGGGGAGGGCGCGGCAGAAGGCGAAGCCGTCGTCGTGGCCGAGGGGGCGGATGTCGGTGGTGATGAAGTAGGTGCCGGAGGGCCGGTAGACGCGGAAGCCGGCCTCGGACAGCCCGTGGGCCAGGATGTCGCGCTTGGCCCGCAGGTCGTCCCGTAGTCCGGTGAAGTAGTCGTCGGGGAGGGCGAGCGCCTCGGCGACGGCGTACTGAAACGGGCCGGCGGAGACATAGGTGAGGAACTGCTTCGCCGAGCGGACGGCGTTGATCAGCTCCGGGGGCGCGGTGGCCCAGCCGACCTTCCAGCCGGTGAAGGAGAAGGTCTTGCCGGCCGAACCGATGGTGACCGTGCGTTCGCGCATGCCGGGGAACGAGGCGAGCGGCAGATGCGCGCCCTCGAACACCAGGTGCTCGTAGACCTCGTCGGTGATGACGAGGAGGTCGCGCTCGACGGCGAGGCGGGCGATCTCGGTGAGTTCCTCGGGGGACAGGACCGTGCCGGTGGGGTTGTGCGGGGTGTTCAGGAGGATGAGGCGGGTGCGGTCGGTGACGGCGTCGCGCAGCTCGTCGAGGTCGAGGCGGTAGGCGCCGGCCTCCGGGTCCGGGCGCAGGGTCACCGGGACGCGCCGGCCGCCCGCCATCGCGATGCACGCGGCGTACGAGTCGTAGTACGGCTCCAGCGCGATGACCTCGTCGCCCGGCTCCAGCAGTGCCAGCAGCGCGGCGGCGATGGCTTCGGTGGCGCCCGCGGTGACCAGGACCTCGGTGTCGGGGTCGTACGACAGGCCGCGGTGTCCGTAGAAGCGCTCCTGGTGGGCGGCGACGGCGGTGCGCAGTTCCGGGATGCCGGGGCCGGGCGGGTACTGGTTGCCGCGTCCGTCGCGCAGGGCGCGCACCGCGGCCTCCCTGACCTCTTCCGGCCCGTCGGCGTCGGGGAAGCCCTGGCCGAGGTTGATGGAGCCGGTCCGTACGGCGAGTGCCGACATCTCGGCGAAGATCGTGGTGCCGAATTCGGCGAGGCGGCGGTTGAGCAGCGGTCGGTCCATGCCCGCCATCCTCCGCCGAACCTCTGGAGTTCCTCAACTGTGCTTTGAGACCGCGCGGCCGGGGCATCAGCCCGCACGAAGGACAGTGACGGCCGTCGACGAGGACGGCCACCGGCGCGGGACGGCGCCGGCGCGGCGCACGGGGCGCCGGACGGAGCGGATGCGCCCCCACTGCCCAAAGGGCGTGGGGGGTGCCCCACGCTTCGGGGGAACGAAAGGAGTGTGAGGCACATGGGAATCGTGATGTTCCTCGTGATCTGCGCGGCGGTCATCGGGCTGGTGGCAGGGTTTGCGCGCAGCGGCGCCGGGCGGGGAGGCAGCTCCGGCGGTGCGGCCGGCGGAAGCTGGTGGGCCGGCGGTGACGGGGGCTCGGGCGGCGGGCACCACGGACACGGCGGGGGCCACCACGGCGGGTGCGGCGGCGGCCACTCCTGCGGGGGCGGTGGCTGCGGTGGCGGTGGTGGCTGCGGTGGCGGAGGCGGCGGTTCCTGACCCGCCGGCGGGCCGCTCACACCGCACTATGCGGGTGGCTCATCGCTGCCGCATATGCGCACGGCGGGCGTGGAGGGAAGCCTCAACGCCCGCCTTACGTATGGGTGTTGAACAACTGAACTGCAAGGCCCCCGAGCGGATGTAAACCCGGGGGGAGATGGGTAAAAGTGCTGTGGGCGACCGGACTTTCATGATTCCCTCTTCATCAGAGAATTCCCCACGTTCTCCGATCCCGCGTGGGCACGAGCCGGCAGGCAGTCGTACATTCCTGATCCTTCTTGGGCGGGCCGGCCCACCATTCCACTGCGTGCTTGCGGAGCCGACCCATGCTCACCACTTTGACGACGGCGTACACCGATACCCGTGCATCCGACCTGGCCTGGGCGCTGGGCAGGGAACCCCTGCCCGCGCTCGCCGTACTCGACCTCCAACTCCACGGCGTGCAGCTGCAGTTGAGGCTGCTCGGCGCCTCTCACCAGGTGCTTCTTGAGGAGGAGCGCGGCACGTGCTCCGAAACGGTCGCCTGTATGCCGGGCAGCAGCACACCGCTGCCACTCGGTGTGGCGAAGCGGCTGGGGGACTGGGAGTACGAGTTCGCCGCCCATGTGGAGAACCTCTCGCGCGGCTCGTTCGCCGGGCGGGCGCAGGAGTTGCTGGCGCTGGTGGCCGAGCATCCGCACGGCCTCGCCGGTACGTTCCCCGGCTCGCCGCACGCCTTCACGGCGATGCTGGCGCAGTGTCAGCAGGGGCAGGTGCGCTGGCGGACCTGGCACGCGTATCCGCAGGAGGGCCGCTTGGTGGCCACCCGCACCCGCGTGGGCGTACGTGCGGCGGTCGCGGCGGTCTAGCGGCGGCCGGGCGAAAGTGACCGGTCCGGTCGACAGGAGGGTGTGGGGGCGTGGGCGGTGCGAGGAGCGCGAGGGTGCTGCGCCGGGGGCGTGGCGGTCCGGGCTGGGGGCGTGGAGGTCCGGCGGGGCGTGAAGGCTGGCGTGCGCGCGGTCTGCGCGGTGCGGGTGCCCCTGCGGTGCCGTGTGCGGCGCCCCGGCCTCAACTCCCGTGCGGGGCCCGCAGACTGTACTCGTGTGGGTGACGGAGAGGTACGGAACCGTCACGTAACGTTCACGCATGATCGACCCGCCAGAGCCCGCTCCCACCGGAGTCGTCGGGCCGCCGGAGGACCTGACACCGGCGCGGCTGCCCGTGCCGGCCGGTCTCGGCCGGCTGCTTGTCCTCGGCGTCGTCTTCGTCTGCGCCGCCTGCGGTCTGGTCTATGAGCTCGAACTCGTCGCCCTGGCCACGTACTTGGTGGGCGACTCCGTCACCCAGGCATCCGTCGTGCTGTCCGTCATGGTCTTCGCGATGGGCGTCGGTGCGCTGCTCGCCAAGCGGCTGCGGTGTCGGGCCGCGGTCGGCTTCGGGGCGGTCGAGGCGGGCCTTGCCCTGGTCGGCGGCGCCTCCGCGATGGCGCTGTACGCCTGCTTCGCGTGGTTCGGCCAGTCCCGTTCCGCGCTCGTCGGCTTCTCACTGGCCATCGGCATCCTGATCGGCGCCGAGGTGCCGCTGCTGATGACGCTGATCCAGCGGGTGCGCCGGCAGGACGCGGGCGGTGCGGTCGCCGACCTCTTCGCCGCGGACTATGTCGGCGCGCTCGTCGGTGGCCTGGCGTTTCCCTTCCTCCTGCTGCCGAGCTTCGGCCAGCTGACCGGCGCCCTGCTCACCGGCGGCGTCAACGCGGTGGCCGGCGGGGTGCTGGTGCTGTGGCTCTTCCGCCGCGATCTGACCGCCCGCGCCCGCTGGGCGCTGCTCGGCGCCAATGCCCTGGTCCTCGCGCTGCTGGCCACGGGCATGGTGCTGGCCACGCCGTTCGAACGGGCCGCCCGGCAGGCGGTGTACGGCTCCTCGGCGCGGGTGGCGGTGCAGACCGGCATCCAGGAGGTGGTGATGACCGGCGGCACGGGTGGCGGGGCCGGCGGGGGGCGGGGGAGGAAAGGTTCCGGCGGGCCGCTTGCGCTGTATCTGGACGGCCGGCTGCGGGTCAGCGCGGAGACCGAGTTCCGTTACCACGAGGCGCTGGTGCATCCGGCGATGGCGGGTGGCCCGCACCACCGGGTGCTGGTCCTCGGCGGCGGCGACGGTCTCGCGGTGCGCGAGATCCTCCGCTATCGCTCGGTCCGCTCGGTGACCGTCGTCGAACTCGACCCGGGTGTCCTGCATTTGGCGCGGACCGACCCCGGCCTCTCCCGGCTCAACCGGCACTCGCTCAGCGATCCGCGGGTGACGGTGGTGACCGAGGACGCCTTCGACTGGCTGCGGGAGCAGGGGATGCGCGGCGGCGGCCGGCGGCCGGCCCCGTACGACGTCATCGTCTCCGATCTGCCCGACCCCGGGATCGCCGCGAGCACCAAGCTCTACTCCCAGGAGTTCTACGGCCTCGCGGCGCGGATGCTGGCCGAGGACGGGCGGCTGGTGGTGCACGCCGGGCCGCCGGTCGAGCGGGCGCGGCTGTATTGGACGGTGGAGGCGACCGTCCGCTCGGTGGGTCTGGCGACCGTGCCGTACCGCCTGCCCGGCCAGCCCGCGTCCTTCTACGGCGGCCCGGACCGCGCGGCGCAGCCCCTGCCGCTGGTGGACGCGGAGGTGCCCGCCGCCGCGCCCTCGGCCGGCCGGGGCCGCTACTGGGGCTTCGTCCTGGCCGCGCGGCACCGCCCGCGGTTCGGCCTGGCGCCCGACGCACCCCCGCTGGGGGGCCTGGGCCGGGAGGAACTGGAGGCCGGCCGGCGTGGGGTGGCCCGGGGCCGGATCCCGGGGCTGCCGGCGTCGACGCTGATACATCCGCGCTATCTGGGGTGAGCTGATACGTCCGCGCTCTCTGGATCGAGCGGGCGCCCACCGGATCCGGGAGCGCCTCTGGGTGAGGCGCCGTGGTGGCGGAGCGTGCGGGTGCGGGCCGGTGCGCGGAAAACCTTGCGCGGGCGGGCACGGGTGCGGGCGCGCTGGGTAGGCTCCCATGTCATGGAGCATGAGGTGTACGTTCCGTTTCCCGTCGGGACCGTGCGGCAGGCGCTCACCGAGCCCGAGCGGGTGGCGCGCTGTGTCCCAGGAGTCCAGCTCGATGCCGAGGCGGTCCCCCGGCGCCCGGAGGGACGGCTGCGGCTACGTATCGGAAGCTCCACCATCACCTACCGCGGTTCGCTGACGGTCGCCGCCGCGGACGTCGAGCCCGGTGACGACGCCGCGGCCGTGGTGGCCGTCGAGGCGAAGGGCGCCGAGTCGCGCGGGGACGGGGCGGCGGTGCTGTCCTTGACCCTGCGGCTCTTCCCGGCCACCGAGCCGGGTCCCGGTACACGACTGGTCTGCTCCGGCACGGTCCACAGCGACGGCCGGCTCGCCGAGGCCACCGACCAGTCCGCTGCGGCCGCCGGCCGCCGGCTGCTGGACCGCTTCGCGGAGCACCTCACGGAGGATCTGCGGCAGCGGCCGGTGGCGGAGGCGTCCGGGGAGGACGGTCAGGCCGGTCCGGTGCCCGGGGTGTCCGACGCCGAGGTGCTGCCGCCGTCCTTGGATGCGCTCAGTGACGAGGACGCCCTCGGGACGGCGGACATCGGTGAGGTGGCCGGTGCCGAGGACCTCGATGCCGTCGAGGACCTCGACGTGGACGACGCGGCGGACGCCTTCCACGCCGCGCACGAGGCGCGCCCCGAGCACGCGTACGGCCATGACGAGGACGGGATCGCCCCCGCCGAGGCCGCGCACGCCCGCCGGACGATGATCGGCCGCAGCGCGGAGGAGGTCGACCACGCCCCGCCGCGCGGGCGGTACGCCCCGGTGCCGGCGCCGGAGCCGAACGCCACCTCGATGACGCTGCGCTGGGCGGCGCCCGCCGCCGCGGTCGTGCTGGCGTCCGCCGTGGTCGTCGGCCGGGTGCTGCGCCGACGCCGCTGACCTTGCTGTGACGAGCCGAGGCGGAGTGAGCGCAGTGCTTGGCGGCGTGCGCTGATCCACCAGGGATGACGGGACAGCCCTTAGGGTCGCTTCCGTGAGTACCGACAACACCACGCAGAGCGCAGCGCGGGCCGAGGCGCCGGAGGGCGTACGGCTGGCCGCCGGAGACGCCGAAGTGATCGTCCGGCCGGACCACGGCTGCCGGATCGCCGGCCTCCGCGTCGGCGGTACGGAGCTGCTGCGGCAAGGCGACCATTACGGCTGCTTCCCGATGGTTCCGTGGTGCGGCAGGCTCGATCACGGGCAGTTCCGCAGCGGTGTCGCCCTCGGGGCGGGGGCGCACGGCGGCGGTGAACTGCACCAGATGCCGCTCAATGCCGCACCGCATGCCATCCATGGCACCGGCCGCAACCTCCGCTGGCGGACGGCGCGTTCGAGCGCCACGGAGGCGGTCTTCACCTATGAGCTCACCGATCCGGCGGCTCCCTGGCCGTACCCGGGGCGGGTCACCCAGCTCGTCGAACTCGCCGAGGACGGCGGCTCGCTCACCCTGACCATGGGCATCGAGACGATCGATGACTCCTTCCCCGCCCAGGCCGGCTGGCACCCCTGGTTCCGGCGGAACCTGGGGGAGGGCGGCGAGGACGTCCGTCTCGACTTCGCGCCCGAGTGGCAGGAGGAGCGGGGCGAGGACCATCTCCCGACCGGTCGGCGGATCCCGCCGACGCCGGGCCCCTGGGACGACTGCTTCGGTATGCCGCGGGGCGTCGAGGCCACGCTCACCTGGCCGGGCCGGCTGCAGCTGAAGATCAGCAGCCGTGCCGAGTGGGTGGTGGTCTACGACGAGCAGGAGGCCGCGGTCTGTGTCGAGCCGCAGTCCGGGCCGCCGAACGGCCTCAACACCATGCCGCGCCTGGTCACGCCCATCGACCCGCTGGAGATCTCCATGACCTGGAGCTGGCGGAGCCTGTCCGGGGAGACCGCATAAGCTCGTGCGTATGAGTGACGACGTGCGCGGTGCGCTGCTGCAGCAGATCAAGGACAAGGCCGTGGTGCACGGCAAGGTGACGCTTTCCTCCGGCAAGGAGGCCGACTACTACATCGACCTGCGCCGGATCACCCTGGACGGCGAGGCCGCGCCGCTGGTCGGTCAGCTGATGCTGGACCTGACCGCCGAGCTGGACTACGACGCGGTCGGTGGGCTCACGCTCGGTGCCGACCCGGTCGCGACCTCGATGCTGCACGCCTCCGCCGCGCGCGGCCGGCGGCTGGACTCCTTCGTCGTCCGCAAGGCGCAGAAGGCGCACGGTATGCAGCGCCGTATCGAGGGCCCGGACATCACGGGCCGCCGGGTCCTGGTCGTCGAGGACACCTCCACGACCGGCGGCTCGCCGCTGACCGCCGTCGAGGCGGCGCGGGAGGCGGGCGCCGAGGTCGTCGCGGTGGCGACGATCGTGGACCGGGGCGCCGCGTCGGCCATCGCCGAGGCGGGTCTGCCGTACCTCACCGGCTACCAGCTCGGTGACCTCGGCCTGGGCTGAGGTCCGGCCGAGCCCGCTCCGGCGTGCGCAACGGCTCTGAACTGCGGGTTTGTCGAGGGGCGGCTGGTTTCACGTGAAACCGGCCGCCCACTGTGCGAGACGGCCGGGCAGGCGATGCGGCCCGAGGGGCCTCGTCTGGGAAGATGTGCTCGGCGAAGTCCTCGCCCCCTGGTCAGGGCCAAGAGCGCATACCCACACACAAGGAGCGGACAGATGCCCATCGCAACCCCCGAGGTCTACAACGAGATGCTGGACCGGGCCAAGGCAGGAAAGTTCGCCTACCCGGCCATCAACGTCACGTCGACGCAGACGCTGCACGCCGCGCTGCGTGGCTTCGCCGAGGCCGAGAGCGACGGCATCATCCAGATCTCCACCGGTGGTGCGGAGTTCCTGGGCGGCCAGTACAAGAAGGACATGGTGACCGGCGCGGTCGCGCTCGCCGAGTTCGCCCACGTCGTGGCCGACAAGTACGACGTCACGGTCGCGCTGCACACCGACCACTGCCCCAAGGACAAGCTCGACGGCTACGTTCGCCCGCTGCTGGACATTTCCGCGGAGCGCGTGGCCAAGGGCCAGAACCCGCTCTTCCAGTCCCACATGTGGGACGGCTCGGCCGAGAACCTGGCCGACAACCTGGCCATCGGCCAGGAGCTGCTCGCCAAGGCCGCCGCCGCCAAGATCATTCTTGAGGTCGAGATCACCCCGACCGGTGGCGAGGAGGACGGCGTCACCCACGAGATCAACGACGAGCTCTACACCACGGTCGACGACGCGCTGCGCACCGCCGAGGCGCTCGGCCTGGGCGAGAAGGGCCGCTACCTGCTCGCCGCCTCCTTCGGCAACGTCCACGGCGTCTACAAGCCGGGCAACGTCGTGCTCCGCCCCGAGCTGCTGAAGGACCTCCAGGAGGGCGTCGGCGCCAAGTACGGCAAGTCCGCCCCGTTCGACTTCGTCTTCCACGGCGGCTCCGGCTCCACCGAGCAGGAGATCGCCACGGCGCTGGAGAACGGCGTGGTCAAGATGAACCTGGACACCGACACCCAGTACGCCTTCACCCGCCCCGTCGCGGACCACATGTTCCGCAACTACGACGGTGTGCTGAAGGTCGACGGCGAGGTCGGCAACAAGAAGACCTACGACCCGCGCAGCTGGGGCAAGCTGGCCGAGGCCGGCATGGCCAAGCGCGTCACCGAGGCCTGCACCCACCTGCGCTCGGCCGGCACCAAGATCAAGTAGCCCGTCCCTTACGGGTCCGAGGGCCCCGCGTCTCCGGGAGAGATGCGGGGTCTTCGCCGTGCAGAGCGCCCTGCCGCCGGGCAAGCTCGCGGTATGAGTGCACGGCAGGAGTCCACGGCTCCCGGCGGCGTCCGGCTGACCTCGGCACAGGGCCGGTGGGTGCTGGCGACGGCCGTGCTGGGGTCCGGCATGGCGATGCTCGACAGCACCGTCGTCAATGTCGCCCTGCCCAGGATCGGCGAGGATCTCAACGCCGATCTGGCCGTGCTCCAGTGGACGGTCACCGCCTACATGCTCACCCTCTCCTCGCTGATCCTGCTGGGCGGTGCGCTCGGCGACCGGTTCGGCCGGCGCCGGGTGTTCGTGATCGGCGTGGTGTGGTTCGCCGCGGCCTCGCTGCTGTGCGGGCTCGCGCCGCATGCCGGGGTGCTGATCGCGGCCCGGGCGCTGCAGGGCGTGGGCGGTGCGCTGCTCACCCCCGGCTCGCTGGCGCTGATCCAGGCTGTCTTCCACCCCGACGACCGGGCGCGGGCGGTCGGCGCCTGGTCCGGGCTCGGCGGGGTGGCCGCGGCCGTCGGCCCGTTCATCGGCGGCTGGCTGGTGGACGGCGCCGGCTGGCGCTGGGTGTTCTTCCTGAACGTGCCGCTGGCGGCGGTGTGCGTGCCGGTGGCGCTGCGGCACGTACCGGAGACCCGGGAGCGGGACGCCCGCGAGCGGCGTGGCTTCGATGTACCGGGCGCGGTCCTGGGGGCGCTGGCGCTGGCCGGGGTGACCTATGCGCTGATCGCCGCGCCGGACGGGGGCGCGTCGCCGGGCGTGATCCTGCCCGCCGTCATCGGGGTGCTGCTCGGGGTGCTCTTTCTCCAGGTCGAACGGCGGAGCCCGGACCCGATGCTGCCGCCGGCCATCTTCGGGATCCGGCTGTTCTCCGTGGTCAACGTGGTGACGGTGTGCGTCTACGCCGCCTTCGGCGGGTTCTTCTTCCTGGCCGTGCTCCAGCTCCAGGTCGTGGTGGGCTACTCCGCGCTGCAGGCCGGTACGGCGCTGCTGCCCACCACCGTGCTGATGCTGCTGCTGTCCGCCCGCTCCGGGGCGCTGGGGCAGCGCATCGGGCCCCGGATCCCGCTCACCGTCGGGCCGCTGCTGTGTGCCGCGGGGATGCTGCTGATGACCCGGGCGGGCCGCGGCGCCTCGTACCTCACCGACGTGCTCCCCGCGCTGGTGGTGCTGGGCGCGGGGATGGTGACCCTGGTCGCCCCGCTGACCTCGACCGTGTTGGCGTCGGTGGACGTGGACCGGGCGGGCCTGGCCAGCGGCATCAACAACGCGGCGGCCCGGGCCGCGAGCCTGATGGCGGTCGCCGCGCTGCCGCTGCTGGCGGGCATCGGCCCGGAGGCCTACCGCTCGGCGGACGAGTTCGGGGCGGCCTTCCGGCGGGCGATGCCGCTGTGTGCCGGGATCCTGGTGGTCGGCGGGCTGATCGCCTGGCTGACGGTGCGCACCCCGGCGCTGCGGGCCGCCGAGCCGGCCCCCGCGGAGCGGTGTCACCCGGAGTGCGTCTACCACTGCGGGGTGAGTGCACCGCCGCTGGATCCGGGCGAGGCCCCGGCGCTGGAGGCGGAGCGGCCACCGGCCGGCGGCGAGGGGCTGCCAGGTGGGAGCGGCAGCCGGTGAGGGGCCGCCGGGCGGGAGCGGCCACCGGGCGGGAGCGGCAGCCGGGCGGGAGCGGCCACCGGGCGGGAGCGGCAGCCGGTGAGCCGCCGCGACCCCCGTCCGCACCCGGGCCGGTCCCACCC
>NZ_SDIG01000056.1:0-34136 GCF_004122755.1 Streptomyces sp. TM32 | reverse complement strand
CCCGTACGGTCCTGCGCGACGCCGGCGCCACCTCACCGTTCCTCGGCTACCGCCCCACAAGCCGCCCCTACACCCCCGTCAGCACCCGCGGCCCGTCCTTCGTCACCGCCACGGTGTGCTCGAAGTGGGCGGCGCGGGAGGCGTCCGTGGTGCGCAGGGTCCAGCCGTCGTCGGCCGCGTAGTAGGCGTCCTTGCCGCCGGCGAGGAACATCGGCTCGATGGCGAGGACCAGGCCGTGGCGGAGGACGAGGCCGCGGCCCGGACGGCCGTCGTTGGGGACCGCGGGGTCCTCGTGCATCCGGCGGCCGATGCCGTGTCCGCCGAAGTCCTCGGGGATGCCGTAGCCGGCGGTGCGTCCGACGGTGCCGATCGCATGGGAGATGTCGCCGATCCGGGCGCCGACGACGGCCGCCGCGATGCCCGCCTCCAGCGCCTGCCGGGTGGTGTCCATGAGGTGCTGGTCCTCCCGGCGGGCGGTGCCGACCGTGAAGCTGAGGGCCGCGTCGCCGGCCCAGCCGTCCAGGAGGGCGCCGCAGTCGACGCTCACCAGGTCGCCGTCGCGCAGTCGGGAGCCGTCCGGGACGCCGTGCACGATCGCGTCATTGACGGACGCGCAGATGACGGCGGGGAACGGGGTGGGGGCGAAGGAGGGGCGGTAGCCGAGGAACGGTGAGGTGGCGCCGGCGTCGCGCAGGACCGTACGGGCGACCTCGTCCAGGTCCAGCAGCCGCACGCCCGGGGCGGCCGCCGCGCGCACCGCGGCCAGGGCGTCGGCCACGACCCGGCCGGCCGCCCGCATCGCGTCGAGTTCGGTATCCGTCTTGATCTCCACCATGAGTACGACCTCCCGAGCGCGCCGGCCGACCCCGCAGCAGGCGTTATTTCTTTACCGGTATTTCTTTACCGGTATTAGTATCACGGGCATGGTGCGCACTCCACTGACCCCTTGGGAACGCGAACGCGGTGAGCGGCTCGGCGCGCTGCTGCGTGCGGCACGTGGCGCGCGGAGCATGGTCGAGGTCGCGGCGGCGGCGGGACTGTCCGCCGAGACGCTGCGGAAGATCGAGACCGGCCGGGCGCCGACACCGGCGTTCTTCACGGTCGCCGCGCTGGCCGGCACGCTCGGGCTGTCCCTGGACGAGGTGGCGACGCTGGCCGCCCCGCCCGAGACGGCCGCCGGGGACGCGGTCGCCTGACGGGACGTCGCCTCGTAAGGGGCGTCGTAAGGGGCGTTGTACGGGGCGTTGTACGGGCGTCGCGCACCCGTCCGTCCCGCCGCGCCCCGGAAGCATGCCGAAGTCGGCTCCCCGTCGCGCCCGAAGCTCGTCGAAGGCCGGCCCCCCGCCGGGCCCGGGAGCTCGCCGAAGGCCGGCTCCGCCGTGCCCCCGGAAAACGCCGAGGGCCGGCTCCCCTAGGGGAACCGGCCCTCCGCTGTGCGCCGTGCGCTGTGCGCTGCGCGCCGGAATGCGGGCGGACGACGTCTCAGACGTTGACGCCGAAGTCCTGGGCGATGCCGACGAGGCCCGAGGCGTAACCCTGGCCCACGGCGCGGAACTTCCACTCCGCGCCGTTGCGGTAGAGCTCGCCGAAGACCATGGCGGTCTCGGTGGCGGCGTCCTCGCTGAGGTCGTAGCGGGCGATTTCGCTGCCCCCGGCCTGGTTGACGATGCGGATGAAGGCGTTGCGCACCTGGCCGAAGTTCTGGCTGCGGTTCTCGGCGTCGTAGATGGAGACCGGGAAGACGATCTTGTCGATGTCGGCCGGCAGCGCCGCCAGGTTGACGTTGATCTGCTCGTCGTCGCCCTCGCCCTGGCCGGTGACGTTGTCACCGGTGTGGACGATCGACTGGTCCGGCGTGGCCTTGTTGTTGAAGAAGACGAAGTGCTGGTCCGAGTAGACCTTGCCGTTGCCGTTCACCGCGATGGCGCTCGCGTCGAGGTCGAAGTCCGTGCCGGTGGTGGTGCGGACGTCCCAGCCGAGGCCGACCGTGACGGCGGTCAGGCCCGGTGCCTCCTTGGTGAGCGAGACGTTGCCACCCTTGGACAGGCTTACAGCCATGGGATGTCCCTTTCCTTGTCGACTCGTCGAAGCGTCGGGCTCCGTACTGCGGACGAAGCTACCGTCACCCTCCACAACGCCATGAGGGGACCGGGAGGTTCCAGCACGCTTTACTTTCTTTGCCGAATCCTGAGGGCGGATGTGCCGCGATGGACAAGGAAAAGCGGATGACGGGTTCCGTGGCACGCGGGATCATAGGACTCATGTCCGGGCCCTATGTCATCCGCGGTTCGGTCGTCCTTCCGGAGGCCGAGCTCGTATGGCGATTCTCGCGGTCCTCCGGTCCGGGCGGCCAGCACGTCAACACCAGCGACAGCCAGGTCGAGCTGCGCTTCGACCTCGACAAGACGCAGGCGCTGCCACCCGTGTGGAAGGAGCGCGCCCTGGAGCGGCTGGCGGGCCGGCTGGTCGACGGCGTGCTGTCGGTACGCGCCTCGGAGCACCGCTCCCAGTGGCGCAACCGCGAGACCGCCGCCGTCCGGCTGGCCGCACTGCTTGCCGAGGCCACCGCGCCGCCGCCCAAGCCACGCCGTAAGTCGCGGATCCCGCGGGGCATCAACGAGCGGCGGCTGCGCGAGAAGAAGCAGCGCGGCGAGACCAAACGCGGCCGCTCGGGCCGCGACTGGACCTGACGGGCCACGACGGCGCGTCCCGGCCCCGGAGGGCGGCCGTCGCGCTGCCCGGCTCCGGCGGGCGGCCTGCCACGCCGCCCCGTCCGCCGGCGGGCGGCCTGTCACGCCGCCCGGACGCCCGGCAAGCGGCCTGTCCCGCCCGAGGCCCCGGCGGTCGGCCCGCCCCCGCCGTCCGCCCGCCTCACCTCACCCCAACTGGCGGTACTTCCCCCGGAAGTACGTCAGCGGCCCGTCGTCCTCGTGCGAGACCGAGCTGGCCAGGACGCGGGCGATGACGAGGGTGTGATCGCCGGCCACGACCCGCTGCTCGGTGCGGCACTCCAGGGTCGCCAGGGCGCCGTCGATGAGCGGAGCGCCGGACACTTCGCCCCGTACGAACGGGATGTCCGCGAAGAGGAGTCTGTCGCTGATACGGCCCTTCATCGCGAATCGTCCGGCAATCTGCCGCTGATGCCCCGAGAGCACCGAAACGGCCCACCGCGGCTGCAGCTCCAGCAGGTCGTCCATCCGTGAGTCGTTGCGAACGCTCACCATCACGAGCGGCGGGTCGAGGGAGACCGACAGGAACGCCGTGGCGGTCATGCCGACGTCCTCGCCCTGGGGCCCGTCGTCCGGGTCATGGGCGGTGATCAGCACCACGCCGGCAGCGAGGCGGGACAGGGCGGCACGGAACTCGTCGTCACTCACCCCAACAGAATGCGGGATCGGGGCGTCGTCCGGCACGGATGCGAGGGCGACGGTCGGTACGGAAAGGGCGGCGGGCCCGGCGGTCGTCGAGTCGGCTGGGGTTTTCGTGAACACGCCATGAACGCTAACTTCGACCGGCCCCGGCGCGCATCGGGCCCCCGGAGCACTTGAGTCCTAGGTCTGACGACCGAAGTCCGCAACGCTCGGAATTTGCGTTCAGGAAGTGTAGAAAGGGTGAAGGCGCCCTCCCGTTGCGGGTTATATGGAAGATCGCCAACCGTCCCTCACGGTCTGTGACTTGAGTCACAGCCGCCGCTAATTGTTGACCCTGTGTACCGAGTGAACAGCTCACTGTGATTCAGTGAGCGTGGAATCGGACGACAAAGAATCGTGGAGTTTGCTGTCGAGGTCTCGGGGAGAGCGAACGATGGAGACCGAGTCGGAGCCATACGTCCGCCTTGCGGCCCTGCGGCAGCTTCATCAAGTGGTCGCGGAGCTGAACACCGCGCGTAGCCTCGCGGACACCTTGCAGACGGTCGCCGATGGCGCGATCACCGGCCTCGGCTTCGAGCTGGCCGCCGTCAATCTCGTCCGCCCCGACGGCGATCTCGTGGTCGCCGCGGTCGCCGGCAGCGCGGGCGCCGAGGCGCTGATGGCCGGCCGCGTCGGCTCCCGGGCCGCCTGGGACCGCCGGCTGTCCATGGGCGAGCGCTGGGGCGACCTCATCTTCATCCCGCACACCGAGGGCTGGGTGCTCGACGACGACGACGTGCCGCAGTGGCACACGGCCGGACCCGCGCCCCGGTTCCCCGACGAGTGGCATTCCATGGACCGCCTCTTCGCGCCCATGTACACCGCGGCCAACGGTGGCGGCGAGCTGCTCGGGGTGATCTCCGTCGACCGGCCGCGCAACGGCCGGCGGCCCGGCGCCTGGGGCCAGGAGGCCCTGCAGATGTACGCCTTCCAGTCCGCGATCGCCATCAGCAACGCCCGGCTGCGGGCGAACATGCAGCGCGCGCTGGTCCGGCTGGAGCGCGAGCAGCAGGCGCTGCGGGCCAGCGAGGAGAGCTTCCGGCAGGCGTTCGAGTACGCGCCGAGCGGGATGGCCGTGGCCGAAATGGGCGGTGACCAGCACGGACGGCTGCTGCGCACCAATGACGCGCTGTGCCGGCTGCTGGGCCGCCCGGCCTCCGGGATGCGCCGCTACTCCTTCTCCGACCTCGTCCACCCCGAGGACATCGGCACCCTGCTGCGCACCTCCGCCGAGGGCGGCCGCGCCGAGCTGCGGCTGGCCCGCCGGGACGGCACCTACGTGTGGGTCTCGCTGCGCAACTCCGTCGTCGCCGACACCGCCGACGGCCCCCGGTTCCTGCTCACCCACGTCGAGGACATCGAGGAGCGCAAGCGGCACGAGCTGCAGCTGGCCCACCGCGCCAGCCACGATTCGCTGACCGGGTTGCCCAACAGCGCCGAGCTGCGGGCCCGGCTCGGCGCCCGGCTGTGCTCCCGCCCGATGGGCTCGCTGGCCGACGCGTACGCCTCCTCGGGCGGCCCCGGGTCCGATCCGCACGGCTTCCGGGCGGACGGCAAGGAGCCGTTCGAGGGGATCGACGGCTTCGAGGGCGCCCCGGCCCCGTTCGACCACCATGTGCATCTCGTCGCCCCCGCGGACGGGCCGGCCGACGACGGCTCCAAGGGGCTCGCCGTCCTCTTCTGCGACCTCGACGGCTTCAAGTCGATCAACGACCGCTTCGGCCACAACACCGGCGACGCCGTGCTGATAGAGGTCGCCCGCCGGCTGACCAGCGGCGTCCGGGACGGCGATACGGTCGCCCGGCTCGGCGGAGATGAATTCGTGGTGCTCGCCGACGGCCTCGGCACGGCCGACGCCCAGGACCTCGCGGTGCGGCTGCGCAACGCGATCATCCCGCCGATCCGGGTGGAGGGACGGGCGGTGCGGGTGGGCGCCAGCTTCGGCATCGGCTGGGCGAGCTGCGGGATGACGGCCGAGGAAGTGCTGGAGTCGGCCGACCAGCGGATGTACGTCGAGAAGCGCTCCCGCTCGAAGACGAACCGGCGCGCGGCGGGTTGAGCGGCGCGTCGGACGGGTGCGCGGCGCGTCGGCCGGGTGCGGCACCGCGTCGGCCGGGCCGGATGCCGCGTATCTCACATCCGCCGTGCTCCGGCCTCCACACCAGTAATTCACCGTTCCGTAGCGATCTTGTGCCCCTCCGGGCCCGGTGTGCGGGCGTGCCGACGGGGTAGGCTGCGCCGATGCGGCGCGGCGCCGCCGGGGGCCCGAAAGACAGCTCGCGCAGAAGATGCCTGCGGACGCGGGGACACGCGTGACAGACGCGCACAGATCGCTTGGGAGTGACACGGAATGACGGCCGGCAACAACGGCGCGGACACGCCGGAGAACGACGACCCGTTCGGCTATCTCTACCGCTCGGAAGGCGGCGAGGGTGGCACACCGGGCTCGGCGGGCACCGGTGCGCCGACGCGGCAGCCGGGCATTCCGCGTACGTCCTACAACCAGGTGCGCGCGGTCGGCGAGCGCCAGTACGGCCAGCAGCCCCAGCAGCCGACCACGTACGGGCAGCAGAACGCCCACTACGCCGCGCCGGAGACCCTGCCCGGCGGCGACCGCACGCGCAGCGCCCCGGCCCCGGACGGCCCCGAGCCGCGCCGCAACCGCAACGGCCTGCTGATAGGCGCGGTTTCGGTGGTCGCGGTGGTCTGCATAGGCATCGGCGTGGCGATGCTCAACAACGGCAACGAATCGAAGGCCGACGAGGCCGGCAAGCAGGGCCCCGCGGCCGGCGGTTCGGTCAAGCCCAACGGTAAGAAGCCCGGCAAGACCAAGCCGGGTGCGCTGCCCAAGGAGGAGGCGGGCAGCCTGCGTCTGGACGGCGGCGCGAGCGTCGCGAAGGACGTCCCGGGCGCCCGCTCGGCCAACGGGACGTACGTGGCGGGTATGAACTCCCCTGGTGCCGCGGCCACGTGGACCCTGAATGTGGACCAGGCCGGCAAGTACAAGCTCTGGGTCGGCTACGGCGTGCCCGGCAAGGACGCCAACCTCACGATGGCCGTGAACGACAAGCCCGACGGCCGGCCCGTGAACATGGAGAACTTCGCCCACGCCCCGGAGGGTGCCTGGGACAAGGGCTGGACCAAGACCTGGTCCTATGTGCAGCTCAACAAGGGCAGCAACACCATCAAGCTGTCCTGCGAGACCGGCAACCAGTGCGATGTGAACCTCGACAAGGTCTGGCTGGCCCGGCCCTGACCAGCTCCGGTACGCCGGTCGCCGCCCCCCTCACGCCGCCGTCGGATGATCTGTCACCACCACGCGCGGCAGCAGATCTTCATACGTAGCCGGGTCGAACTCACCCGCTGCGGGGGCCCGTACGGTCGCGGCGGAGAGGGCCACCGCGCGGGTCAGGCGGTCCGGCCAGGAGAGCTCCTCCACCAGGCCCGAGAGCAGGCCGGCCACCGCCGAGTCGCCGGCGCCGGTCGGGTTGCCGGCGATGTGCCGCGGCGGGGCGGCCTGCCAGGCGCCGCCGGCGGTCACCGCGAGCATGCCGGCCGGGCCGAGTGAGGCGGCCACCGCATGGGCGCCGCGGCGGCGGGCGTCGCGGGCGGCGCGCAGCGGTTCGGTGCTGCCGGTCAGGGCGGCGAGTTCATCGGCGTTGGGCTTGGCGAGATCGGGCCGGGCGGCCAGGCCCCGGCGCAGCGGTTCGCCGCTGGTGTCCAGCAGGACCGGGACGCCGGCGCTGCGCGCGGCCCGGGTGAGCCGGGCGTAGACGTCCACCGGGACGCCCGGCGGCAGGCTGCCGCAGAGCGCCACCGCCTGTGCCTCGCCCAGGAGTTCGCGGTAGGTGCCGAGGAAGGTGTCCCATTCGGCGGGGGTGACGACCGGGCCCGGCTCGTTGAGCTGGGTGGTGTCCCCGGTGGCCGTGTCGGCGACGGCGACGGTGCGGCGGGTGGCGCCGCCGACCGGGACCAGCGCGTCGGTGACCGCGGTCTCCGCGAGCAGGGCGCGCAGCGCCTCGCCGGTGCCGCCGCCCACGAAGCCGGTGGCGACCGTCCGGTGGCCGAGCGCGGCCAGCACCCGGGCGACGTTCAGGCCCTTGCCGCCGGGGCGCTCGGACACCTCGGTGATCCGGTTCGTGGCGTGCGGGCGGAGCCGGGGAACGCGGTAGGTGATGTCCAGGGCGGCGTTCAGCGTGACCGTAAGGATCATGGTCGCCCCTCCGGGCAGTCATGGCCGGGCGGCCGGGCGTCGGGCGACCGCGCGCGGCGGTGCATACGGACAAGTGCGCGAGCGATCATGCAAGGCCGCGAAGTTAACGATCATGGGGCTGCTGTCAAGTGGTCTGGCGGGGCGTTGAGGCTGGAAATAGAGCGAGACCTCTGAACTGTTCAGGGATCGACCAAGATCATCCTGAAGAGCAGAGGTCTCGCGTGCCCAAGTGTGCCACGGTCGATGTGACCCGTGCCGTTACCGTCGCGGATGGCGTCTTCGCGCCCGGCCATCTCGGTGAGTTGACGCAGGTGCTCCCGTTCGAACTGGTCGATGCGGTGCTGGAGGAGACGGGGGCGACGCAGCGGCGGCTGCGTGACCTGCCGTCCCGGGTCGGGGTGTACTTCCTGCTCGGACTTGGGCTGTTTGAGCAGGTGGGTGCCCGTCTGGTGTGGGACAAGCTCGTCGCCGGACTGGCCGGTTTGCCGGTGGTGTCGCCGTCGGAGAAGGCGCTGCGGGATCTGCGCCGCCGGATCGGGGCGGCACCGCTGCGGGCGCTGTTCGAGGTGGTGGCCGGCCCGCTGGCACAGCCGCACACTCCCGGCGTGCGCTATCGAGGCTGGCGTACGGTCGCGTTCGACGGCTGCAGCTCGCTGCGTGTGCCCGACGAGGAACGCAACCGCGGCTGGCTGGGCAAGTTCCGCAGTCGGTTCGGCATGGCCGGCTACCCGACGCTGATGCTGATGACGCTGGTCGAGACCGGCACCCGGGGGCTGCTCGGCGCGGCCTTCGGGCCCTCCAAGCCGGGAGAGCTCGCTTACGCGTTGCGTCTGGTCCACTTGCTGCGGCCGGACATGCTGCTGCTGACCGACCGCGGGTTCGACGGCGGCGAGTTCCTTGAGGCTGCCGCCGCCACGGGCGCGCAGTTCCTGGCGCGGTCCAAGTCGACCCGGCGCCCGCCGATCCTGGCCGTCCTGCCCGACGGCTCCTACCTCACCCAGGTCCACCGGCTGAGGCTGCGAGTGATCGAGGCCAAGGTGACTATGACCGGTGCCGACGGCAGTGCGGTGAGCGACCACTACCGGCTGCTCACCACCCTGCTCGACCACCGCACCGACCCAGCAGGAGCACTGATTTCCCTGTATCACGAGCGGTGGGAGATCGAATCGGCATACTTCGCCTTGCGCCACACCCTGCTCCGCGGCCGAGTGCTGCGTTCCAAGGACCCCGCCGGTATCGAGCAGGAGATGTGGGCACTGCTGGTGCTCTACCAGGCGATTCGCACCGTGATGGTCACCGCGGTGGAGAGCCGGCCCGGGACCGACCCCGACCGGGCCGGCTTCACCATCGCCCTGGAAGCCGCCCGCGACAGCGCCACCACCGCGACCGGCGTCCTGCCGCCCATCGACAAACCGACGGACCTCGTGGGACACATCGGCGGAGCCGTACTCGCGGGCCTCCTGCCGGCCCGACGTACCCGGTTCAGCGCCCGAATCGTCAAATCCGGCATCTCCCGCTACCACTCCTGGAACGCCGACGGACGCCCCCCGACCTCCGTGAACATCACCGCCATCGACGTGGTGGTGCATCAACCCGGCCCGCATCAACCGGCAACACCCGGCCACAAGCACACGGGCTTCCCCGCCCAGAAACCCGGCCGGATCACCGCCGTCCTGACGATCATGCAGTCGGCCCCGGATCGACCATGGCGCGTCCTCGACCTGGCCAACTCCCTGGGCATCGCCGGGGCCAAACCCGTCAACAGCTTCCGTACACAAATGTCCCAATGGGCACGCGCCGGCCTTCTCACCAAGACCGCTCCAGGCACCTACGCAATCGCTTCGACGACGGCCTTGACAGCAGCCCCATGATCGTTAACTTCGCGGCCTTGAGCGATCATGCCATCGCCGGTGGCGGTTGGCCCAGACCCGGTCCGGCCGACCTGCTCGGGGCGATCGTGAGCCGTTCCTCCGAGGTGCGCCGCGGAGATCCGCCGGCAGCGTCTCGAAGGCGCCCGCCGGGACCTCACCGATCCGGCCCGGCACCGCACCCCGGTCCACGCCATCGCCGTCCCCTGGGGCTACCGCCGGGCGACGGACTTCAGCCGCGCCTACCGCGCCGCGTACGGGATCGCACCCAGGGAGCACCGGCGCCGGGCCGTGGCCGGCCGGGAACCGCGCTCACCCCTTCCCCGGATGCACCAGCCACTCGCCCCGGCGCATGACTCCCACCACGGCGTATGCCGCGTCCAGCACGACCAGGTCGGCGTCCTTGCCGTAACTCAGGGAGCCGGTCCGGTCGTCGATGCCCAGGAGGCGGGCCGGGGTGGCCGACAGTGCGTCGACGGCCTGGTCGACCGTCAGGCCGTCGACGGTGACGGCGCGCCGGAAGGCGCGGTCCAGGGTGAGGGTGGAGCCGGCGATCGAGCCGGCCGTGGGCCCCCCGCTGATGCGCGCGACGCCGTCCTTGACCTCGACCTGCATCGGGCCGAGCGGATACATCCCGTCGCTCATACCGGCCGCGCCCATCGCGTCGGTGATGAACGCGACCCGCCCGGCGCCCGCTTGGCGGACCGCCAGTTGCAGGACCGAGGGGTGCAGATGGGTCCCGTCGTTGATCAGCTCGACGGTGACCCGCTCGTCCTCCAGGAGCGCGGCGACCGGACCGGGCGCGCGGTGGCCCAGCGCGGGCATCGCGTTGAAGAGGTGGGTGGCGACGGTGGCGCCCGCGTCGACGGCCCGGCGGGTGGCGTCGTAGGAGGAGTCGGTGTGGCCGACGGCGGCGATCACCCCGGCGTCGGCCAGCAGGCGTACGGAGTCCAGGCCGCCGGGGAGTTCGGGGGCGACGGTCATCATGGCCGTGGTGCCGTGCGCGGCGTCGAGGAGCCGGCGGACCTCGGCCGGGTCCGGATCGCGCAGCAGCTCCGGCTGGTGGGCGCCGCAGCGGTGCGGGGAGATGAACGGGCCCTCGAAGTGGATGCCGGCCAGCTCGCCCTGCTGGACCAGTTCGGCGAGCACCGCGGCCTGCCGGGCCAGATCGGTCAGCTCGCCGGTGACGGTGGAGGCGACCATCGAGGTGGTGCCGTGCCGGCGGTGGGTGCCGATCACCGCGAGGCACTCCTCGGGGTCGGCGGACGAGAAGGAGCCGCCGCCCCCGCCGTGCACGTGCATGTCCACGAAGCCGGGGACGATGAGATGGCCCGAGAGGTCCATGGTCTCGCCCGCGGCGCCCTCGTCCCCGCCCCGGCCGAGGTCGGCGTCCCGGCTGTGGACCGCGGCGATCCGGCCGCCCTCGACGGCGATCCGGCCGCGCTCGACGACGCCGGACGGCCGGGCGATACGGGCACCGGCCAGGACGCTGCGCCCGGGGCCCGAGGGCCGCCGCTCGGACTGTTGCTGAGCCATCAGGCGGTTACCTCCGTGGAGAGAAGATCCCGGGCGAGAAGCCCTGCGCCCAGGCATCCGGCGGCGTCCCCCAGGGCCGCCGGAACGATCGAGGGGAGGCGCTGGAACGTCACGCGCCGGCGGACGGCCTCCCGCAGCGGGGTGAACAGGGTGTCGCCGGCCTCGGCGAGCCCGCCGCCGATGATCAGAGTCTGCGGGTCGAGCAGGGTGAGCGCGGTGACCAGACCGTCGGCGAGGGCGTCGACGGCGCGGTGCCACACGGCGTGGGCCCGCGCGTCGCCCGAGGCCACGGCCTTGGCCGCATCCGCCGCGCCGGCCAGCGGATCCCCGCAGGCCGCCGCCCAGTCCCGGCCCACCGCGGCGGCCGAGGCCACCGTCTCCAGGCAGCCGCGCTGACCGCAGCCGCACTCCAGCCCACCGGGCCGTACGACGATGTGGCCGATCTCGCCCGCGCTGCCGTGCGCGCCGGCCTCGATCCGCCCGCCGATGCCGATGGCGCCCGCGATCCCGGTGCCCAGCGGGACGAACAGGAACCGGTCGGCGTCCCGGCCGGCCCCGATCCGGCCCTCGGCCAGCCCGCCGGTGCGGACGTCGTGGCCCAGGGCGACCGGCACCCCGCCGAGCCGTTCGGACAGCAGCGCCCGCAGCGGGACGTCCCGCCAGCCGATGTTGGAGGCGTAGACGGCCTGGCCGGCCCGCTCGTCGACGATGCCGGGCACCGCGACGCCGGCGGCCGCGGCGGGGACGCCGTAGCGGGCCGTGCCGAGGTCGCGGAGGTCGGCGGCGAAGCCGAGGACGGTCTCGACGACCGCGTCGGGGCCGCGGTCGCGGCCGGTGGGGCGCCGTGCCTCGTGGAGCAGCACGGGGCGACCGGCGGAGGTCTCTCCGCGGGGCGCCGTGTCCACCCCCACGAGGGCGGCCTTCATGCCGGTGCCGCCCACATCAAGGGCGATGACGTGTCTCACGGGAACAGTTTCGCGCGATCCGGCGCGAAAGGTCTAGTCCACTCGCCGGACGGATCGCAGCGGGCCGGCCGTCCGGAAGCCGGTGCGGAAGGAGAACGAGGGGGGTGGTGTAGACCTTGTAAAGGGCTCGGGAGAGACTCTTACTTCACGCCGTGTGAGGAACACCCCTCCGGCGACGGGCGAGGGCCCGGCAAGCGCGGAAATTCAGAACCAAAGGCGGAACAGCAGTGCAGCGGCGGTACTTGGGCCTGACGGCAGCGGCAATCGCCACCACCATGACGATGACGCTCACCGGCTGTGGCAGCGGCTCCGGCGGCGACGTCACCCTCCAACTGGTCGCGGCGGACTACGGCGACGGCAAGTCCAACGGCTCCCAGCGCTACTGGGACCAGCTCGCCCGCGGCTTCGAGAAGAAGCACCCCGACATCAAGATCGATGTCCACGTCTACAGCTGGACGGACGTCGACAAGAAGGTCGCGGACATGGTCGACTCCGGCCACGCCCCGGACCTGGCACAGATCGGCGCCTACGCCGACTACGCCGCCAAGGGCAAGCTCTACAGCGCCGACCAGCTGCTCTCCATCCCCACCCAGGCCAACTTCACCCCCTCCCTGGAGGAGGCCGGCGAATACAAGCGCGTCCAGTACGGCCTGCCGTTCGGCGCCAGCACCCGGCGGCTCTTCTACAACAAGAAGCTGTTCGCCCAGGCCGGCATCACCGCCCCGCCGCAGAACTGGAACGACATCGCCCACGACGCCCAGCTGCTGAAGGCACACGGCGTCAAGATGCCCTACGCGCTGCCGCTCGGCCCGGAGGAGACCCAGGCCGAGACCCTGATGTGGATGCTCAGCGGGGGCGGCGGCTACACCGACAGCATCGGCAAGTACACGATCGATTCGCCGGAGAACGTCCGGACCTTCACCTGGCTCAAGGACAACCTCGTCGGCAAGGGCCTGACCGGCACCGACCCCGCCAAGCTCAACCGTGGGGCGGCGTTCAAGGGATTCGCCGACGGCGACGTCGGCATGCTCAACGGCCACCCCACCCTGATGAAGCAGGCCGAGGCCAAGGGCATCGACTACGGCACCGTCGAACTGCCCGGCTCCAAGGGCAAGGCCAAGGCCACCATGGGCGTCGCAGACTGGATGATGGCGTTCAAGCAGAACGGCCACCGCGCCGAGGCCGGCAAGTTCCTCGACTACGTCTACAGCGACAAGAACGTCGAGAAGTTCTCCGGCGAATACGGCCTGCTGCCCGTCACCACCTCCGCCTCCCAGGCGATGCAGGCCGACGACAAGTACGCGAAGATGCACGGCTTCCTCAAGCAGCTCGCCAGCGCCGAGTTCTACCCGGCGAACAAGACCTCCTGGCCGCTGATCTCCAGGACCGTCAAGGCGAAGATGGGCGCCGCGGTCCACCCGAACGGCAACCCGTCCGGGGTGCTCACCGACATCCAGAACACCGCGGACGCGGCCGACAGCGCCGCCGAATGACCGGGGCGGTCGGCGCCCCCGCGGCGGTCCCGGGCCGGGCGCTGTCCGACCGTGCGCTTATCGTGGGAAGCGTGATGACGGGCGCCACGGCACAGACGGGCGGCCCGGGCGACGGGCGGGAGCCCGTCGGGCCCGGGCCCGACGAGGGCTCCCCGCAGCTCCCCGCCCGGGACGAAGCGGTGCTCGCGGTCGAGCGCCGCTCCTGGCCGGGCCCCGGCCCCAAGGAGCGCGCCATCCGCGAACAGCTCGGCATCTCCCCGACCCGCTACTACCAGCTCCTCAACGCCCTGCTGGACGACCCCCGCGCGCTCGCCCACGACCCCGTCACGGTCAACCGCTTGCGCCGTATACGCGAGGCCCGGCGCAGCCGGCGCTGACGGGGAGGCCTGCCGCGTCCGCGGCGGACGGGGACGCCCCCACCGCTGCCGCGGCGGCCCGTACACACTCCGCCCAGCTCTCGTCGCGAGGTACCCCCGAGGCCCGCCGCACGCCGGTAAGGTCGGCGCATGGGCAGCCCCCCGAACGCCGCGCCGCACTCCCAGCCGACCCCCGAACCGGGGTCCTTGCCGACTCCGCACACCCCCGCCGGGCGCGACGGCCTCGCCGCGCTGCTGGCCCACCCGGAACGCGCCGTCATCGCCCTCGACTTCGACGGCACCCTCGCCGAGATCGTCCCCGACCCGGAGAAGGCCCGGGCCCATGACGGTGCCGTCGCGGCCCTGGGCCGGCTGGTGCCCCGCCTGCGCGCCGCCGCGGTGATCACCGGCCGCCCGGCCACCGTCGCGGTCCGCCTCGGGGGGTTCGCGGACGTGCCCGGCCTGGACCACCTCACCGTCCTCGGCCACTACGGCGCCGAGCGCTGGGAGGCGGCCACCGGCACCGTCCACGCCCCGCCGCCCCACCCCGGCGTCGCCGCCATACAGGCCGAACTCCCCGGCGTCCTGGACTCCTCCGGGGTCTGGCACGGCACCTGGGTCGAGACCGCCATCGAGCGCAAGGGCGGCCGTGCCATCGCCGTCCACACCCGCCGCGCCGCCGACCCGCAGGGCGCCTTCGACCGGCTGCGCGCCCCGCTCTCCGCCCTCGCCGAACGCCACGGCCTGATCGTCGAACCCGGCCGGCTGGTCCTGGAGCTCCGCCCGCCGGGCATGGACAAGGGCGTCGCGCTCGCCGAGTGGGTCCGCGAGACCGGCGCCGCCACCGTCCTCTACGCCGGTGACGACCTCGGCGACCTGGCGGCCTTCGCGGCCGTCGAGAAGCTCCGCTCCGACGGGCTGACCGGCGTCCTGGTCTGCAGCGGCAGCAACGAGGTCGCCGAACTGGCCGAGCGCGCCGACCTGGTGGTCGACGGCCCGTCCGGAGTCGTCGACCTGCTCGGCGCCTTGGCGGCCCGACTGGACGCAAGCGGGACGGACACCCCGTAGGGGCGGACACCCCCTGGCGAGCCCCTGGCGACGGATTCAGCCGCCCAATTCCCGCAGCTGGTCCAGGAACCACCGGGCGGGCGGCAGCGCGGTGGCCGCCGCCGCCAGCCGTTCGGTGCGTGCCGCGCGCTCGCCGTCGGCCATCGACAGCGCCTCGTGCAGCGCCTCGGCCGTGCCGACGACGTCGTACGGATTGACCGTCAGGGCATGCTCACCGAGCTCCTCGTGCGCGCCCGCCTCCCGCGACAGCACCAGCGCGCAGCCGGCGTCCGACACCACCGGGATCTCCTTGGCGACCAGGTTCATCCCGTCCCTGATCGGGTTGACGAGCGCCACGTCCGCGAGCCGGTAGGCGGCCAGCGAGCGGGCGAAATCGTCCTTGACGTGCAGCACGACGGGCTGCCAATCCGCCGTCCCGTATTCGGCGTTGATGGCCTCGGCCACCTGCTCGACCTCCGCGGTGTACTCGCGGTAGACGGCGAGGTCCTGGCGCGAGGGGTAGGCGAAGGCGATGTGCACCACCCGCTCGCGCCACTCGGGGCGGTCGGCGAGCAGCTGCCGGTAGGCGAGCAGGCCCCGCACGATGTTCTTGGAGAGTTCCGTGCGGTCCACGCGGACCACGGTCTTGCGGTCCGGCCCGCCGATCTGTGCGCGCAGCGCCGCCATCCGTTCCTCGACGTCGGGGCGGTGCGCGCGCTCCCGCAGGAAATCGGCGTCGGCGCCGAGCCCGTGGACGCCGATCCACGTCGTGCGCGCCGTGCGTTCCGGGACGAGCGCGACGATGCCGGGCGGCCCGTCCTCCGGCCGCACGCGCTCGCACTGCCCGCCGAGCCCGGTCTCGGCGCAGGCCAGGAAGTTCTCGGCCCAGCGGTGGGTGAGGAAGTTCGCCCGGTCCGCGCCGAGAATGCCCAGCGCGAGCTGCCGCTGGATGTCGTCGGGGAGCATCGCGAAGTACTCGGCCGGCGCCCACGGCGTGTGCGAGAAGTGCGCGATGCGCAGGTCGGGGCGGCGCTCGCGGAGCATGCCGGGCACCAGCGCCAGGTGGTAGTCCTGGACGAGGACGGCCGCGCCGGGCGCCGCGCCGTCGGCCAGCGCCTCGGCGAAGGCCGCGTTGTACGTCTCGTACGCCGCCCACTGCGCCCGGAACTCCGCGTCGAAGACCGGCTCCAGCGGTGTCTGGTAGAGCATGTGGTGGACGAACCACAGCACGGAGTTCGCGACGCCGTTGTAGGCGGCGGCATACACCTCGGCCGGGATGTCCAGCATCCGGACACGCTGTCCACCGGTGTCGCCCACCTCCAGCGCACCACCCGTCCGCCGTACGGCCTCCCGGTCACCGTCCC
Organism: Streptomyces sp. TM32; assembly: GCF_004122755.1. NCBI lineage: Bacteria > Bacillati > Actinomycetota > Actinomycetes > Kitasatosporales > Streptomycetaceae > Streptomyces > Streptomyces sp. TM32. The sequence goes on along the minus strand of NZ_SDIG01000056.1, from coordinate 17,884 downwards.
CGAGCGCGGCACACACCCACACCGCGTCTGTCTCGGGCCCGATGGCCGACAGCCCCGACACCAACCCGCCCCCGCCCCGCTTGGCGGTGAGCGACCCGTCCTCCCCCAGGCTGTAGGAGACCGGCCCGCGATTCGACGCGACAAGAACCTCGGCACCTGCTTGCACCGCACTGCGCTCGGACACCATGTCGCGAAGGTAACCCGCCACAGATCCACGCAAACGTACGGAAGCGGCCAAGGGGCGCGGGGGCGGGTTGCGGTCCTCAGCCGTCTCCAGGCCGGGCGACGTCGAGGGGTGATGACGACCCGTCGACGGCAAACTCCGGGGGCTCGCAGTCGAGGCGGCTTCCCCGGCTCTTGGCGACGCGCAGGGCCTCGTCGAGAGTGTCCGTTAAACAGTGGGCAAGAAAGCGCACTTCGGGCGCGGTGGTTCGGGGATCGCGGAGGAGGGCGCGGGCGTGCCCCAGGAGGATCGTGCCGGAGGCGAGTTGGGCGCGCTCAACGGCGTCCGCCTGCCGGGTGACGGGGCCGTCCCCCTCGGAGAGCAGGTAGCACGGCTTTCCCTCCGGGCTTGACCAGGGAAGCAGGCGCGGACGAGTAGGGGGCGTCATGACAACTCCAGTTCTCTAGAGAAGTTGGGCACTACCTATGGAAGCGAAGTGAACGCAGAGCGTCAATAGGTTCTCTAGAGATGTAGGGGTGTTGGGGGAGTCGTCGTGACACTCGAACAGATCTCTAGGATGTCTAGAGATCGCCAGGAGGGATGCGTCGCCATGGCCGCACAGGAGAGCTCGTCACCCAAGTACCGCCGGATCGCCGACGCGCTGAAGCGGGCGATTGCGGCGGGGGAGTACCGGCCCGGTGACCGGCTGCCCGGAGAGAACGAGCTGATGGACCGGCACGGCGTGGCACGGATGACGGTGCGTCAGGCGCTCGGCGTCCTCACCTCGGAGGGGCTCGCCGAGGCACGCAAGGGCGCCGGTGTCTTCGTGCGGGACTTCCAGCCGGTCCGGCGTCGCGGCGTGCCGCGCCTGTCCCGGGAACAGTGGGGTGACGGGCGGTCCGTCTGGGCGACCGACGTCGCGGACCGTGATCTGGTGGTGGACGGGGTGACCGTCGATGAGGAGCCGGCGATCGAAGCCGTCGCGGCGCGGCTGGATCTCGCGCCCGGAGATGCGGTCACGGTGCGGCGCCGCCGGTTCGTGCTCGACGGCAAGCCGGTGCTGCTCTCCACTTCCTACCTCCCGGCCGATCTGGTCGCGGGCTCGGCGATCACGCGGCCGGACACCGGGGCCGGCGGTGTGTACGCCCGGCTCGCCGAGCTGGGTGCGGCTCCCGCCCGTTTCCGGGAAGAGGTGCGCTCGCGCATGCCGGCGCAGGAGGAAGCCGACCAGCTGCGCCTTCCGGCGGGCACGCCCGTCATCCTCATCAGCCGCACGGCCATGGCTGACGACGGACGCACGGTGGAGATCAACGAGATGATCCTGGATGCCTCGGCCTACGTACTGGAGTACGACTTCGACGCGTGACCCCTCACGCCGCCCGGCGGGCCGCGTATTCCGGGATTTCCGCCATCGGGGGGCGCTCCTCGGTGTCCACGTCCGTGGTGCGCGGGATGAAGCCCCGGTCGCCGCGGTCGAACTGGGTGAGCCGCGGGCGGATCAAGTGGCCGCGGGTCAGGCGTAGTTGGGCGGTGCGGTAGATCGCGGCGGCCATTCGGCCCAGGGCCTGGCCGTCCTGGTGGCGGTGTTTGCGGACGCCGACGTCCACCTGGGCCAAAGCGTCGAGGCCGACGGTGTGCAGGGCGTCGACGAGCAGGCCGAGCTCGACGCCGTAGCCGACGGGGAAGGGGAGCCGTTCCAGGAGGGAGCGGCGGGCCGCGTACTCGCCGCCGAGGGGCTGGACGAAGCCGGCCAGCTGGGGCCAGTGGAGGTTGAGGAGCGGGCGGGCCACCAGCTCGGTGACCCGGCCGCCCTGGCCGGCGTCGGTGCCACCGGGGCCGGTCTCCAGGGGGCGGTCGTACATCGCCTTGACGAACTGGATGTCCGGGTCGGTCAGCAGCGGGCCGATGATCCCGGAGACGAAGGTGGCGGAGAATTCGCGCAGGTCGGCGTCGATGAAGCAGATGATGTCGCCGCTGGTGGCCAGGAGGGAGCGCCACAGCACCTCGCCCTTGCCGGGGAGGGCGGGCAGCCGCGGCAGGACGCTGTCGCGGTGCACCACCCGGGCGCCGGCCGCCGCCGCGACCTCGGCGGTGCGGTCGCCGGAGCCGGAGTCCAGCACCACCAGCTCGTCGACGAGGGGGCACCTCCCATGCCCTTCAGGCAATGGGGGACCGACCGCGTCCGTCATCAGGACGTCACGGATCGTGGTCACGATCGCGCCGACCGTGGCCTCCTCGTCGAGTGCGGGCAGCACGACACTGACCGTCCGGCCCGTCTGGCGCTTGGCCTCCAGCAGCTGCCCCAGCGGGCGGTCCGCGGCGGACCAGGAACGGCCGCCCAGCCAGCGCTCCACCTCTTCCAGCACGTCTACGACTCCTCGGTCGCCGCCGGAGGGCGGCCCTTGTGATCCATCTCGCGGTTCGGACGACTATCTCAACTGTCAGTGCCGTCGGTTACAGTCTTGAACAACGCGGATGACCGTCGCATGTCGGGGTCCGTGCCACAAACGCCTGGGTTTCGGCCCAGCGCCATACCGCTCATCCAGAGGGGCAGAGGGATACGGCCCGTTGAAGCCCCGGCAACCCTCCAGCCGGTCTTGCCGCAAGGACGCCTGAGACGTCCCCGCGCGCGAGGCTCCCGGCTAGGGAAGGTGCCAAATCCGTCTCGTGGCGAGATTCGTCGCGAGGAAGATGAGGAGAAAGGGCCTCGCCTCCATGGCTGTGCAAGTCACCGAAAACACCCCCACCGTCGCTCTGGGCCCCGCCGCGGCACTGTCCTGCCGTGAGTGCGGACAGCGCTTCGCGCTCGGCCCGATCTTCGCGTGCCAGGAATGTTTCGGGCCGCTCGAAGTCGCGTACGACCTGCCGAGCGGCGACCCCGAGGGGCTGCGGAAGCAGATCGAGGCCGGGCCGGACAACATCTGGCGCTACGCCCCGCTGCTGCCCGTCCCCGCCGACGTGGCCGACAAGCCCAATCTCAACCCCGGCTTCACCAAGCTCGTCAAGGCCGACCGGCTCGCCGCCGAGCTGGGCGTCACCGGCGGGCTGTACGTGAAGGACGACTCCGGCAACCCGACGCACTCCTTCAAGGACCGCGTCGTGGCGATCGCCGTCGAGGCCGCCCGTGCCTTCGGCTTCACCACCCTGTCCTGCTCCTCCACCGGCAACCTCGCCGGTGCGGTCGGCGCCGCGGCCCGCCGCGCCGGTTTCAAGTCCTGCGTCTTCATCCCGCACGACCTGGAGGCCGGCAAGGTCGTCATGGCCGCGGTCTACGGCGGCGACCTGGTCGGCATCGAGGGCAACTACGACGACGTCAACCGCTTCTGCTCGGAGCTCATCGGCGACCCGCTGGGCGAGGGCTGGGGCTTCGTCAATGTCAATCTGCGTCCGTACTACGGCGAGGGTTCCAAGACCCTCGCCTACGAGATCTGCGAGCAGCTGGGCTGGCAGCTCCCGGACCAGATCGTCATCCCGATCGCGTCCGGCTCGCAGCTGACGAAGATCGACAAGGGGCTCAAGGAGCTGATCGCCCTCGGCCTGGTCGAGGACAAGCCCTACAAGATCTTCGGCGCCCAGGCGGAGGGCTGCTCGCCGGTGTCCACGGCCTTCAAGGCCGGTCACGACGTCGTGCGCCCGCAGAAGCCGAAGACCATCGCGAAGTCGCTGGCGATCGGTAACCCGGCCGACGGTCCGTACGTGCTCGACATCGCGCGCCGGACCGGTGGCGCGGTGGAGGATGTCACCGACGAGCAGGTCGTGGACGCGATCAAGCTGCTGGCCCGGACCGAGGGGATCTTCGCGGAGACCGCGGGCGGGGTGACCGTCGGCGTGACCAAGAAGCTGATCGAGGACGGTCTGCTCGACCCGTCCCTGACCACCGTCGTCCTCAACACCGGTGACGGCCTCAAGACCCTGGACGCGGTCGCCCCGACCTCCGGGCCCACGGCCACGATCCGTCCGGACCTGGACGCGTTCCGCGCGGCCGGCCTGGCCGGCTGAGGCGCCCGGCCCGTCCGCGGGCGAGCACCGTCGACGAGCACCGTCCCCGCCCCCGAACTCGTACCCCGCACCACCCGGAAGGCAGAACCATGAGCGTCAAGGTCCGCATCCCCACCATCCTCCGCACCTACACCGGCGGCCAGGCCGAGGTGCCCGCCGAGGGCGCGACCCTCTCCGAGGTGATCGCCGACCTGGAGCGGAACCACCAGGGCATCGCGGCCCGTGTGCTGGACGACGCCGGCAAGCTGCGCCGCTTCGTGAATGTGTACGTGAACGACGACGATGTGCGCTTCGAGCAGGGCCTGGAGACGCCGACGCCGGACGGCGCGGGCATTTCGATCATTCCGGCGGTCGCCGGCGGCTGCTGATTTGCGCCAACTCTTCTCCTGCCTGACCGGAATTGCCCCGTCCGCCAGAAAGCGGACGGGGCAATTCCATGTTGTGAAAGGAGATACTATTGGGGTGATCCCCCTCCGGATATCACCGTGCGCGTGCCGAACGCATATGAGACAGCGATCAGTTGTGCTCGAAGTGTGAGCGATATTTGTCGCTTATGTGTGCTACGCCCGGCCCGACTTGCCCTGGAGAACTGGGATTTCACCTCATATTGCCGATTCTCCGGCCCCAGAATTCTCGTCCGATTGACCTGTTGCTCTGGGCATCTGTGCAGATACATTCAGCGGCGGTCGACGCGTTCCGGCGCACACCCCACGGGCCATTCGCGGGGTGAGGTCTGACCCGGGTCCGCGAAGTGCGGTCCTGCGCAAGGGCCAGTAATAGGGGAGTTAGGCATGGCTCAGGGCACCGTCAAGTGGTTCAACGCGGAGAAGGGGTACGGCTTCATCGCGGTCGACGGTGGTGCGGATGTTTTCGTCCACTACAGCGCGATCCAGATGGACGGTTACCGCACCCTTGAGGAGGGTCAGCGGGTCGAGTTCGAGATCTCGCAGGGCCAGAAGGGGCCGCAGGCGGACATGGTCCGGGTGGCCGGCTGAGGCGCCGACCGACTGCTGCGTCACGGAAGGCCCGTGCCCCGAGGGGGTACGGGCCTTCTGCTGTCTGCCCCGTAGGGGGCACCCTCCCGGTGGGCGCTTGCACTCGCACCCTGCGAGTGCTAATCATTGGCGTTAGCACTCTCCGCGTGAGAGTGCTACGAAGGACCGGGTCGGTGAGGCCCGCGGGCCGGGTGGGGCAAGGAACCACCGCGGGTCCGTAGGCCGTCCGTCGCGGGCGCCAGCGCGGTCCGGAGAAATCCTTCCCCACGCTCTCAACTGCGTTCGAGCAGGGGAGACCCCATTAGTCCGGGAGGACCACTTCACATGGCCAAGATCATCGCGTTCGACGAGGAGGCGCGGCGCGGTCTCGAGCGCGGGATGAACCAGCTCGCCGACGCCGTCAAGGTGACCCTCGGCCCCAAGGGCCGCAACGTCGTCCTCGAGAAGAAGTGGGGCGCCCCCACGATCACCAACGATGGTGTGTCCATCGCCAAGGAGATCGAGCTCGAGGACCCGTACGAGAAGATCGGCGCCGAGCTGGTCAAGGAGGTCGCGAAGAAGACGGACGACGTCGCCGGTGACGGCACGACGACCGCGACCGTCCTGGCCCAGGCCCTGGTCCGCGAGGGCCTGCGCAACGTCGCCGCCGGCGCCAACCCGATGGCCCTCAAGCGCGGTATCGAGAAGGCCGTCGAGGCCGTCTCCGCTGCCCTGCTGGAGCAGGCCAAGGACGTGGAGACCAAGGAGCAGATCGCTTCGACCGCCTCCATCTCCGCCGCCGACACCCAGATCGGCGAGCTGATCGCCGAGGCCATGGACAAGGTCGGCAAGGAAGGCGTCATCACCGTCGAGGAGTCCCAGACCTTCGGTCTGGAGCTGGAGCTCACCGAGGGTATGCGCTTCGACAAGGGCTACATCTCGGCGTACTTCGCGACCGACATGGAGCGCATGGAAGCCGCGCTCGACGACCCGTACATCCTCATCGTCAACTCCAAGATCAGCAGCGTGAAGGACCTGCTGCCGCTCCTGGAGAAGGTCATGCAGTCCGGCAAGCCGCTGCTGATCATCGCCGAGGACGTCGAGGGCGAGGCCCTGTCGACCCTGGTCGTCAACAAGATCCGTGGCACCTTCAAGTCCGTCGCCGTCAAGGCCCCGGGCTTCGGTGACCGCCGCAAGGCCATGCTCGGCGACATCGCCATCCTCACCGGTGGCACCGTCATCTCCGAGGAGGTCGGCCTCAAGCTGGAGAACGCCGGTCTCGAACTGCTCGGCCGCGCCCGCAAGGTCGTCATCACCAAGGACGAGACCACCATCGTCGACGGTGCCGGTGACAGCGAGCAGGTCCAGGGCCGCGTCAACCAGATCCGCGCCGAGATCGAGAACAGCGACTCGGACTACGACCGCGAGAAGCTCCAGGAGCGTCTGGCGAAGCTGGCCGGCGGCGTGGCCGTCATCAAGGCCGGTGCCGCCACCGAGGTGGAGCTCAAGGAGCGCAAGCACCGCATCGAGGACGCCGTGCGCAACGCGAAGGCGGCCGTCGAGGAGGGCATCGTCGCCGGCGGTGGCGTCGCCCTGCTCCAGGCCTCCTCGGTCTTCGAGAAGCTGGACCTCGACGGTGACGAGGCCACCGGCGCCAACGCCGTGAAGCTCGCGCTGGAGGCTCCGCTGAAGCAGATCTCCGTCAACGGCGGCCTTGAGGGCGGCGTCGTGGTGGAGAAGGTGCGCAACCTGGCCGTCGGCCACGGCCTGAACGCCGCGACCGGCGAGTACGTCGACATGATCGCCGAGGGCATCATCGACCCCGCCAAGGTCACCCGCTCCGCGCTGCAGAACGCCGCCTCCATCGCGGCGCTGTTCCTCACCACCGAGGCCGTCATCGCCGACAAGCCGGAGAAGGCCGCCGCGGCGGGCGCTCCGGGCGGCATGCCGGGCGGTGACATGGACTTCTGATCCTCGCGGATCAGACGCTGGTCCTCCCGGACCGCACGTCCAGACGTACGTCGGGGCGGCACCCTCCTCCCAGGGGGTGCCGCCCCGGCGGCGTTGTTTCTGCGGGTATGCGGTGCTGTGGGTATGCGGTGCGGCGGATCTGGGGTTCTGTGGATCTGCGGTTCCGTGGATCCGAGGTACGGTCAGGTCATCGCCGTGCGGGGCGGCGGTGGGCGTGGAGGTGGTTCTCCGGCACCCTGACCCGGATCGTGGACCCGCGGGCCATGTCGGCGCCCGGCCCCGGCGACTGAGCGCATACGGTGCCCGGCTCGGCGGACCCCTCCGGGCAGTGCAGGCCCGGCAGGCGCTTGGCCGGCATCACCCGGAGCCCCGCTCGCTCGGCGGCGGCCCGCGCCTGCGGCAGCGTGCCGCCGACCAGGGCGGGAACCCGGGCCTTGCCCCGGTCGCTCGCCTGCCCGCCCTTCGGCTGCCGGCCGTCCGCCGACTGCCGGCCGGGCTCGTGCTCCGGCGACTCGCCCGGTGCCGGGGAGGCCGGGCTCGCGGTGCTGGACGCCGCGGCGCTCGCTGCGGCGGTGTCCGGCTCTCCGCTGCCCGGCTCCCCGCTTCCCGCCACCGTGAGGGCGTATCCGCCGGCGACCACGGCCAGCAGCGCGCCGGCCAGTAGCCCGGCCGTCCGGCCGACCCGGCACCGGGCCGGCCGGGAGCGGCGTCCCCGGTCGCCCCGGACGGGCGGATCCGGGGCGGGGAACACCAACGTCGGGTCCGTGTGCAGGCTCGGCACGGGTGGGCTCGGGGTGAGCGGGCCGGATGTGTGGGGGCGGGACGCGGGCGGGCCAGGGGGCCCGCCCGCGTCCGCCGGCCCACCGAACGCCGCCTCCGGGCCCGAGTGCCCGGAGGGGAGGCCGCCCAGGATCCGCTCGACGGTTGCGAGCATCGCCTCGGCGTTCGGTGGGCGGTCTGTGGGCGCCTTGTTCAGTGCCCGGAGCACGAGCGCATCGCACTCGGGAGGCACCTGTGGCGCATGAGCCGACGGGGGCTCCGGGGTGGCCTCCACATGCTGGAGGACCAGGTCCATCACGCCCGCACCGAGGAACGGCGGACGCCCCGTCAGCAGCTCGTACAACAGGCAGCCGGTGGAATAGAGGTCGGCGGGGGCACCCACGGCCTGCCCCCGTGCCTGCTCCGGGGAGAGGTACGGGGGAGTACCGACGACCGTGGTGTCCGGGGGCAGGTCGGCCCCCTCCACCGCCACGGGCCGTGCGATGCCGAAGTCCGTCACCTTGACGGCACCGTCGCGGGTGAGCATCACATTGGCGGGCTTGATGTCGCTGTGGACGATGCCGCTGTGATGCGCGTGCGCCAGCGCCTTCAGCACTCCGGCGGTCAACTCCAGTGCCCTGGCGGGCGGGAGCCGGTGCCGGTCGTGCAGCAGTTCCGCGAAGGTCGCCCCGTCGACCCGTTCCATCACGATGTACGGAACGAACGTGCCGTCCACCATGTCCTCGTCGGTGTCGTAGACCGCGACGATGGACGGGTGGTTGAGCGACGCCGCCGAGCGCGCCTCGCTCCTGAAGCGCGCCAGCGACTCCGGGTCCCCGACCAGGTCGGACCGCAGGGTCTTGACCGCGACGCCGCGGCCGAGCCGCAGGTCGTGCGCCGCGTGGACCTCGGCTGTGCCGCCCCGGCCGAGCCGGTCGCCCAGCTCGTACCGGCCGCCCAGCCGGCGTACTTCCGCGGTGTGCGTGCCCCGGGAAGCGCCCGCGGATGCCCCCGCCTCCATTACCGGCTCCTCACTGAGAATCCTCGGCCGCGTCGGCGTCGGCGTCGTTCGCCGCCTTCTCGGCGTCCTGGATCTTCTTCTCCATCTCCGCTTCCTCAGCGGACGAACCGGACGAACCGGAGGGGTCCTGTGACGCCGAGGACGATGCGCCGCTGCCCGCGGGGTCCCCCGAGGACGCCTGGCCGGAGTCTCCCGAACAGCCGGTGACCGCCAGGGCTGGTACCGCGACCGCCGCCGTCAGCAGCAGCGCGAACCGCCGGGAACGTCGCCTCACGAGCCGCTGCCGCCCTTGGCGTCGTCCTTCTTCTCGCACCAGGTCGCGACGGCCTTGAGGTCACGGAGCTTCCGGGTGAGGTTCGGCTTCAGCTCCTTGCGGTGGGTGAGCCGGTCCTGGAGGAACGTGGCGACCTCCTCGTGGCCCTTGGAGTGGGCCTTGTGCACGCGCACCTCCATCCGCGCGATCGAACCGCGGGTGGTCGCATCGCCGTTGAGCCGGTCGAGCGCCTTGTTGATGCGCTTCTCGATGTTGGGCACCCGCTCACAGAGGCTCTTGCCGTGGCCCTTGTGGCCGGTCTTCGGGGACGTTGCCGTGGGCGCGGAGGCCGGGCTGTCGGAGTCCGCCGCGTTTGCCGGCCCTGCCGTGGCCAGCAGGGAACCGGCGAGCGTAAGTCCGGCCAGCAGGCCTGCCACTGCGATCTTGGGACGCTGCATGGTGGTGCTCCTTCCAGGAACGAATGGCTTCCCGGAAACGCGGGGTTTCCGGAAAGGGATGGACGCGGCCGCATCCGGTCTCCCTTGGAGGCGGACCGGCCGGTGACACAGAACGTAGGGACGTTCCTTGTGGGGATCTTGTGACTCGGGGGTGCGGTGCGCGTCGTTCCGTGGAGAAGCCGAGGTCAGGGCCCGGCAGAGGTTCGCCGACACAAGGAATCCACAAGGAACGTCCTTACTCTCCGGGCCAGTTGAGCGTCGCCTCCGCGTCGGCGGCAGCGCACGCACCTGCCCGTCGAACCCCGGGAGACACCGTGGACCGCGCTGATTTCCTCGTGCCGGATGAGCCCTCCCGTACGAGCTCCGCCACCCTCGCCGCCCTGGGGCCCCGTACCCTGCGGCTGCGCCTGAGCGGCTGGCTGCTGCGCCTCGCGCGCGGCTCCGAGGGCCGCCCGGCGCTGGAGGTGCACAGCGGGGCCGGACTGATCGATGTGTCCGTCGTGAGCGCGGTCTGCGTCTCGCCGCTCCGGGGCGCCCGGCGCAGCAGCGGGACGGCGGCGGCCTGGTCGCTGGCGTGGGGGCAGTTGCCACCCGGCGCCGACGTCGTCGAGGTGTCCTTCCGTGGGTGGCGGCGCAGCCGGAGCGTCCAGGCGGTCGCCCTCGCCGATGCGTACTGGGTCGCCGAGGTCGAGGGCCACTTCCGCTCGGTGACGTGCTCCGCGGGGGCGAGCCGGGTGACGATGCGGGTGGCCAGGGAGGCCCGGTGGAGGGAGAGTTGAGGGGCGGGGTTCCCTGATGACTACTCCGGGGTGGGCGCCCAGGCGAAGTCCGGGGTGGGCCCCCCGGCCGGAGTCTCGCTCAACCAGGCGCGGCGCAGGGGCAGTTGCAGGGTGCGGGTGTCAGCCTCGACGTCTACGGGACGTGGCAGCCGCACCTCGAACCGGGCGCCGGTCCCCGTGGGCCGGTCCAGGATCTCCACGGTGCCGCGGTGCAGGGCGATCTGCTGGGCCACCAGGGTCAGCCCCAGCCCCGAGCCGGGGCTGTCCGTGCGCCGGTGGAACCGCTGGAAGACCTGCCGGCGCTCTTCCGGCGCGATGCCCGGGCCCTCGTCGTCCACGGTGAGTACGGCGACCGGTTCCGTCGGTGGGCCGTCCGGCCGCAGCACCACCTCGACCCGTGCCGGTAGACCCGGCCGGCTCCCGTGGACCACCGCATTGCGGAGCAGGTTCTCCACCGCCATCCGCAGCCCCGGCTCCCAGGCGCTCAGCCGCAGCCCGGGGGTGAGGTGCGCGGTCAGCCGGACGCCGGGGTGGTGCCGTTCCACCTCGTCCACCGCCACGGCGACCAGCTCGGAGAGGTCCACCGGACCGAAGGCGTCGGCCTCCACCAGATCGCCCTGGGCGAGCCCCCGGAGCGCGCTCAGCGTGCGCATCAGCCGCTGCTGTCCGGCGTGCAGGTCGTCCAGGACCTCGGCGCGGTCGGCGGGGTCGAGGTCCGGGTGGTCGGCGAGGATGTCCAGATTGGTCTGCATGCCCATCAGCGGGGTGCGCAGTTCGTGCGAGGCGGTCGCGGAGAAGGCCCGCGCGGTGGCCAGCGCCTCCTCGGTCCGCGCTGCCTGCTCGTCGTAGCGGGTCAGCACGGTCTGTAGGGTGCGGGCCAGGTCGTCCACCTCGGTGATCCGCGACGGGGTGTGGTCCAGACGGGCGGTGTTGGTCCGGGGGTCCAGCCCGCCGGCCCGGCGCTGGAGCCGGCGCAGCGGGCGGGTGGCGCGTCCGGCGATGGCCAGGGAGAGCAGCCCGGTCAGCGGTGCGGTGATCAGCGCCACCAGGATGATGCGCTGCTGCACGGTGTCGATCTTGTCGCTCCCGGCCGATCCGCGGGAGAAGACCCATAGCGTGCCGTGCGGGCCGGTCTGCCCGCCCGCGCCCCGCACTTCCACCGACAGCGCGCGCCAGGCGTTTCCGTGGGACCACACGGTCACGGGGTCGGGTGCGGCGGCCGGCAGGGCCACGGTGTCGGCGGGTTGGGGACCGGCCTGGGCCACCTCCCGGTACGCCGGCCGTACGGCCGCGGCGCCCGGCCCGCCCGCGGCCGCCTGGCCGTTGCCCGCGTTCTGCCCGCGCCAGGTGCCGGCCTGCCCGCCGGTGGCCGCGTCCCCGCCGCCGTTACCGGGCGTCCCCGGCTTGTCCTCGGCCGTGAGGAGCCGCACCCCGACGTCGAGGCCCGCACCGAGCAGCCGCCGCTCCTGGTTCGCCGCCTTCCGCGGCTGTCCCTTGTCCGTGGTCCGCAGCAGCCCCCTGGCCAGCGGCAGCAGCACCGCGGCCCGCTCCCGCAGATGGGCATCCTGCTCGGCGTGCACGTCATGGGTGACCAGGCGCAGGAGCAGCAGCCCCGAGCCCAGGACCAGCAGGGGCATGGCGATGCCCATCGCGAGGGCGATCCGGGTCGAGAGCCTCATCGTGCGGACCCCTTCCGGCTGTCCGTCCATCCGTCCGCCCGGCTTTCCGTCCGCCCGGTCGCCCGCTCGTCCGCCCGCAGGACGAAGCCGACGCCGCGGACCGTATGGACCAGGCGCGGTCGCCCGTCGGCCTCCAGCTTGCGCCGAAGGTAGCTCACAAAGGTGTCGACGACATCGGTGCGGACGGCGAAGTCGTATCCCCACACCCGGTCCAGCAACTGGTCACGGGTGAGCACGACCCCCGCGTTGCGGGCCAGCACCTCCAGCAGCTCGAACTCCCGGCGGGTGAGCCGGACCGGCGCGCCCTGGTACGTCACCTCGCGGGCCGCCATGTCGAGGACGAGGTCACCGATCTGCGCCTCGTCCCTGCCCCCGGGCGGACGGCGGCGCAACAGAGCCTCCAGCCGAAGCACAAGTTCCTTGAGCGCGAACGGCTTGACCAGGTAGTCATCGGCCCCGGCCTGCAACCCCGCGACCCGGTCCGCCAGCTCGTCCAGCGCGGACAGCATCAGTACCGGCACCTCATCCCCGTTGGCGCGCAAGGTGCGGCAGATGTCGGTGCCGCTGAGGCCCGGCAGGGAAACGTCCAGGACGACCACGTCCGGGGGACGCTCCGTCAGTTCTGCAAGGGCCGTCGGACCGTCCTCGGCGAGCGCCACGGTGAACCCGTTCAGACGGAGGCCGCGCCCGAGGGAACGCAGGATCATCGCGTCGTCATCGACGATCAGGACTCGGTCCGGGCGCTTCGCCGCGCACATTCCAGGCTCCGCCTTCGTCTCAGTGGGCGGCTCATCCGCTCGCCCCGCAGTTGTTGCAGCACCACCGGCCGTCCAGCCCCTGGAGCACAGAGCTACCGCATCGTGTGCAGTTCACTGCTGACGCCGTCCCGGTTCACCGACCCACTCACCGACGGCACGCCCTGCAAGGCAGCCGCGGCGCGACCGTAGAGCGCAATCTTGTGGGTTCTCTGTGGGTGCTCTGTGGCGGCTCCCGCGACGGCCCTGTCTCGTTCAGATGTCACTGTCTCGTTCAACGGTCGAGATGTGCCTGATACACGATCTCGGGACGACTGAAACGGGAGTTATCTACCTTTCCGGGTATGGGTGCTTCTCGGCGCCCCCCACCAGGTCCGACCGGCCTGGGACACCCCCCATGCATCCGTGAAGGAGCAGACATGTTCAAGCAGACCCTGCCGCACGCCCGGCGCCTCAAGCGCACCGCCCTCGCCGTCGCCGTGACCGGTGCTGCGATCGCCCTCCCGACGAGTGCGGCGGTCGCGATGCCCACGGACTACGTCAAGACGGTCAAGGCCGAGAGCGGCGACACCCTCAAGCTGGACGGCAACAACGGCAGCGTCACCATCCAGGACCCCGAGCACGGCAGGACCGGGGTGCTGAACAAGGACAAGCCCGGCCCGGTGCCGAGCCGGATGGACACGAACGGGACGTACACGATCGCCTACCCGAAGCCCGCGGCGCAGGCCGATGCCACGCCCAAGGTCGTCTACAAGCACGACGGCAAGACGGTACAGGTCTTCAACTTCCCCAAGGGCCCGGCCTGACGGCGGCTGCTCGTCCCGACTGACCGGCGGCCCCCGGCACGGCTCTCCAGCTGGGGGCCGCCTCGCCGTGCGCCGGGGCGCTTGGTACCGGCGCCGACGTAGTGGGAAAGGGCCACAGGGAATCCACAAAGTGCGTCCGTACGCTCCTGGCTGTCGAGCTTCAGAGACCTCACACGCTGAGGCGTCGAGCACCAGGAGACACCGTGGAATGCAGCGCATCCCTTACACCGGACGAGCTCTCCCGTACGGGCCCGGGCGCCCTCACCGTCATCGAGTCCGGTGCCCTGCGGCTGCCCCTCAGCGGCTGGTGGCTGCGCATCGCGCGGGGCTCCGAGGGCCGGCCCGCCCTGGAGGTGCACAGCCGGGCCGGGCTGATCGATGTGTCCGTCCTGAGCACGCTCAGCGTCTCACCGCTCAGGGGCGGCCGGCACAGCGGTCGTTCGGCGGCGACGCACTGGTCGCTGGCGTGGGGGCAACTGCCGCCCGACGGTGACATCGTCGAGGCGGACTTCCGGGGGTGGCGGCGCAGCCGGTGCGTCCAGGCGTACACGGTGGCCGATGCGTTCTGGGTCGCCGAGGTCGGCGGCCGGTTCCGCTCGGTGACGTGCTCCGCGGGCACCACCCGTACGACGGGGCGGGTGGTCAAGGAGGTCCGGTCCTGGGACCGGGAGAAGCGGTGAGTTCGGCCGCGTGGAAAGAGGGCTCGGGGTCCGCGGCTTGAGGCTCGAACCCCGAGCGCTGCGTCAGGCGGTATGCAGGGAATGCAGGGAACCTGACTTGACGCCCTCGACGAACGACGCCCAGGCCGGTGCCCGGAACGCGAGCGTCGGTCCGAGCGGGTCCTTGGAATCGCGGACGGGCACGATGCCGGGGTGGTCGTCGGAGACTTCGAGGCAGTCGCCGCCGCTGCCGTCGCTGTGGGTGGACTTCCGCCAGGTGGCGACTTCGAGGCAGTTGCCACCCTCGCCGCCGCTGTGGGTGGACTTACGCCATTGGGCGGCGCCGGGGAAGTCCCGGGCCACCTCTAGGCAGTCGCCGCCGTCGCCGCCGCTGTAGCTGGACTTGTGCCAGGTGGCCGAGTGCAGGCCGTACTCAGGGCTGATCCTCATGAGCGTAATCCTCCGCCACTGATTCGATCAGGGCCAGGGAATCTTGGGGTGACAGTGCGCTGGCCCCGAGCAAATCGTAAGTCAGTTCGTGACGGGCGACCGTAGCCGGATCGTCTTGCAGGTAGCCAGTTCCCAGGCCTTGGAGGTAGGCGAGCGAAGGCGCGTCCTTGAAGGCCATCAGCTTGAGGGAACCATTCATGGCCGCATGGCCTCCCGCCGCAAACGGCAGGACCTGCACAATGATCCGATGCCGGTGAGCCAAGTCGGCGACGTGCCGTAAGGCCTCTGCCATTACTCGGGCCCCGCCTACCCTCCTGCGTAGCACGGCTTCGTCGAGTACCGCCCACAACAGAGGGGTCGTTGGATCTGCCAGCAGGTGAGCCCGCTCAAGCCGCGCCGCCACCAGTTCGTCGATGACGTCCTCCGTCGCCGTCGGCTGGTACTCGCGGAAAACGGCCCGAGCATAGCCCTTCGTCTGCAACAACCCCGGAATCAGCTGCGGCGCGTACTCCTTGATGGTGGTGGCGATGGCTTCCGCCTCCGCCGCTTCCGCGAAATGATCCGGGTACTTCGACTTCGTCGCGGCCTCGCAGTTGCGGACGAAGTAGCCGTCCGTCGCCAGGATTTCGTCCATCTTCACGGCGTAATCCATCTGCATCCGCCGTGTCCCCGCCTCCAGCTGGCCGATGAACGACCCGCTGACGAAGAGAGGGCTGCCGAGTTCCTCCTGGGTGAGACCCGCCTCTTCGCGCTTGTGGCGTAACTCGGCGCCGAGCATGGCGCGGGGTGACGAGGACGGGTCGAGGGGTTTCGGTCCGGGCATCGCAGCAACTCCCTGTTACACACGATCGGTTGTTGGGTCTGCGCCTCTATGCAGGCTAGACCCGTTATCGCCACGCTGTGTGCGCAATGGCAACACTCAGCGTGGAAGGTGATGAGGCGAATGCTGACGGCGCGTGAGCGGATGCGGCAGGCCGAGGGCGTAGCGACGGAATTGCACACCGCACTCCGGGCGGTGGGATCACCCTGCCTTCCGTCGGCGTCGATCCGGTGTCGTGTGCGAGCGGCCACCTGGCGCCGCTGGTCGAGCTGGGGCGATGCAATCTGGACACCGCCCGGCGGCTCGCCGGCGTACTGGCGGACTACGCCCGGACCGCCGTACCGGGGCACGGTGAGGAGGAGCGGCGGCCGTGATGCCGGTGCCCGGAAGCTATGCGGTGGACGGGCGGGACGGGCGCATCGGCCGGGTCGTCGGCCACGAAGGGCCGTTCGTGCAACTCCGTCCGCCCGGGGGTGGCGCACCGTGGCACTGCCCACCGCACGCCCTGCGCGCCGCCCCGCCGTCCGCCGTACTGGCGGCCCGTGTCAGAGAGCTCAACTGGCAGAGCCGGATGCCGTGAGGGGGCCCACCAGCGTGGAGGGCAGAAGCCAGAGGTCTTTCTTGAGCCGCTGTCAGGTCACTTGCGGCGGCGGCCGATCAGGCAGCCCGCGAGGCCGAGCGCCCCGGCCACGGACAGCATGACGGCTCCGCAGAGGGTGGCCGGTGCGGGCGGAGTATCGCGGTCGAGGGTTGTCTCGACGGCTACCTGGATCACGACGTTGTCGTGCGACGGGGGCAGCGGCGGGAACGGGGGCGGTGTCTCGCCCCACAGAATCAGTGCCACCCCGGCGACGGAGAGGACGAGAACGGTGACGGCCACCGCCAGCCTGGCGCGCCAGGGGCGGCGTAATCGAATCAGCATGCCGCCGACCTTATGGGCGCGGTCGGACATCGAGGGCTCGTTGGACGCCGAGAGGCTTGGTGCCGAGGGGAGCCTGAGGGGTGCCGAGGGCCCGTCCTCAGGTCCGCGCGGCGGTGGCGTGGCGGCTGGATTCCGGGGCGGGAGTCGCGGCGTCCGTGCTCCCGGGGGCGTCCGGATCGGGGACGTCGGCGGAGGCCGTATCCGCGTTCAGCTCCGTTCTCATCTGCTTGCTGAAGCCGAAGAAGTAGGTGGCGAGGAAGCCCGCGAGATAGCCGGCGGCCAGGCCCAGGGCGTAGACGGTGAGCGTGGTGGCGATGCCGTGGTTGCCCTTGACCAGGGGGAACAGGGCCCAGCCGGAGGGGCCGATCGCGGTGGAGCCGACGGCGTCGCCGAGTTGGTTGAACAGGCCGATGACGCCGCCGCCGAACGCGCCGCCGATACAGGCGGTGAGGAAGGGGCGGCCCAGGGGGAGCGAGACCCCGTAGATCAGCGGCTCGCCGACGCCCAGGAAGCCTGCGGGGAGGGCGGACTTGATGGTCGTACGGATCGAGCGGTTGCGGGGGAGACGGAGGTAGACGGCGAGGGCGGCGCCGACCTGGCCGGCTCCGGCCATGGCGAGGATCGGGAGCAGGACCGTGTAGCCCTGCTGCTCGATGAGGGTGGTGTGGAGGGGGATCAGGGCCTGGTGAAGGCCCAGCATCACGAGGGGGAGGAAGAGGCCGCCGAGGACGAAGCCGGCGACGGCGCCGCCGTGGGCCAGCAGCCAGGTGGCGGCGGTGCCGGTGGCGGTGGAGACCGCGCCCGCGGCGTACATCAGGCCGAAGAGCGTGACCAGGCCCGTGACCAGGACCGTCAGGGTGGGGGTGAGCAGGACGTCCAGCGCCTCGGGGACCTTTCCCCAGGCTCTCGATTTCGTCCGGCCGGGGAAGACGCCGTGGCGGCACCACTTCTCCACCTGAACGGCGAGCAGCGCCGCGCCCAGGGCGCCGAGCACCCCGCCCTGGCCCGGGGCGAGTTGGTGGCCGAAGGCGGTGACGTGGGTGACGCCCGGGAAGACGATGACCGCGGCGACCGCGCCGCCGAGGATGGGAGTGCCGCCGAACTCCTTGGCGGTGTGGTAGCCGACGAAGACGGCGATGAGGGACATGAAGCCGGAGGAGAGGGCGGTGAATGCCGGGACGAGGGAGGGCAGCCAGCCGAGGTTGGCCAGCAGGCCGTTGATTCCGGCGATGATGCCGCAGCCGATCAGGGCCGGGATCAGCGGCACGAAGACCTGGGCGATCCGGCGGAGGAACAGCTTCGCCGGGGTGGCGTTACGGGACTTCTGCCGGGCCTTGAGGGCGGCGCCCTGGGCGGCGAGTGCGTCGGCGGTGGTGGTGTGCGGCAGGCGCAGCCGTGCGGCCGGCCATTCGGCGC